>WGLQ01000002.1:300000-390639 GCA_016125495.1 Hyphomicrobiales bacterium
AATCCCGCACGACAAGATCAACGTCAACGGGGGCGCCATCGCGATGGGCCATCCGCTCGGGGCGACCGGTGCGATGATCCTCGGCACGGTGCTCGACGAACTCGAGCGGCGCGATCTTTCGACGGCGCTGGTCACGCTCTGCATCGGGGCGGGCATGGGCTGCGCGACCGTCATCGAGCGGGTGTGACCCTATGCAAAGGATCGACATCGGTGGGCTCGGGCGAAGCGGCAGCGCCGGCCATCGCGAGCCGTTCCGGGCGGTGACCGCCGGGCGGTTCTTCGAGCGGTCGGGCGATGGCGCGGAGCCCGCCCGGTTCGACTTCGATCCGACGCGCCTTGGGCCAGGCGATGCGGCGGCCTTCAAGGCGGGGGCCACTGACGGTCATCGAGCCGTCGACCGCTCCGCCCGGCCCGCCCTCCTGCGCGAGATCGGCAGCCAAGGCACCGACGAGCGCACCCATCATCCCGACAACGATCCCGCCATGGCGCGGACGGCCGGCAAGAGCCGCTTCACGCGCAAGGACGGCACGCCCTACGCATAAGGAAGGTTCCCATGACCTACGATAGTTTCCGCTTCGACGTCGACGGCGAGGGCATCGCGCACGTCGTCTGGGACATGCCGGGGCGCTCGATGAACGTGCTCTCGGCTAAGTCGATCGCGGAATACATCTCCGCGATCGAGCGGATCGTGACGGACGGGGCGGTCAAGGGCGCGGTAATCGGATCGGGCAAGCGCGACTTCATCGCGGGAGCGGACCTCCCCATGGTCGAGGCGATGGCCGAGACCGCACAGAGCGGCGACCGCAAGGCGGCGGCCGAGAAAATATTCCACGAGATGCTCGCCTTCCAGATGGCGCTGCGGCGGCTCGAGGCGTGCGGCAAGCCGGTCGCGGCGGCGCTCCCGGGGACGGCGCTCGGCGGCGGACTCGAGGTGGCGCTGGCAACTCACCACCGCGTCGTGGCGGACAATCCCAAGGCGCAGCTCGGCCTGCCGGAGAGCAAGGTCGGGCTCATGCCCGGGGCCGGTGGGACGCAGCGCCTCGTTCGCCTGCTCGGGGCGATGGCGGCCGCGCCCCTGCTGCTCGAGGGCCGCGCGCTCGATCCCGCCAAGGCGCTCTCGCTCGGCATCGTCAACGAAGTGGTGCCTGCGGGACGTGAAAGGGAGGCGGCGCTCGCCTTCGTGCGAGCCAATCTGGCGGAAGGCGAGAAGGTCTCGGCAGCGCGCGCGGCGGGCACTGCAATGGAGGCGAGTTACGATCCCGTCTGGGACAAGAAGGGGTATAAAATCCTGGGCGGGTGGCCGTTCTCGCCGCAGGGCTTTCCCGTCTGCATGGGCGCCGGTGCCATGGTGCGCAAGGAGAGCTATGGCATCTACGACGCGCAGAAGGCCATCCTCTCGGCGGTCTACGAAGGCTTGCAGGTGCCGTTCGAGACCGCGCTGCGCATCGAGGTGCGCTACTTCACCAGTCTCGTCTGCGGCGCGCAGGCGCGTAATATGATCCGCTCGCTGTTCGTCAACAAGCAGGCGCTGGAGAAGGGGGCACGGCGCCCGGCGGGCGTTGCGGACCAGTCTGTCAAGCGTCTCGGCGTGCTCGGCGGCGGTGGCTTCATGGGAGCCGGTATCGCCAATGTCGCGGCGGCGGCCGGTATCGAGGTCGTCGTGCTCGACCGCGACGAGGAGAGCGCGGCCAAGGCGAAAGCCCATGCCGAACGGCTGGCCAGCGAGCGGGTCGCCAAGGGGCGCATGAGCGAGGCGGCGGCGGGAGAACTTCTCTCCCGGATCACGACGACGGCGGATTATTTGCGGCTCGCGGGCTGCGAACTCGTCGTCGAGGCGGTGTTCGAATCCCCGGACGTCAAGAAGGCGGTGACGGAGGCAGCCGAAGCGCATCTCGGCGCCGATGCGGTCTTTGCCTCGAATACCTCCACCATCCCGATTTCGCTGCTCGCTCGCAATTCGGCGCGGCCGACCAATTTCATCGGCATTCATTTCTTCTCACCGGTCGAGAAGATGCCGCTGGTCGAGATCATCCTCGGCAAGGGGACGGGCGAGGTGGCGCTCGCCAAGGCGCTCGATTTCGTGCGCCAGTTGCGCAAGACGCCGATCGTCGTCAACGACGCGCGCTTCTTTTATGCCAACCGCTGCGTGCTGAAGTACGTCGAGGAAGCGCATCACATGCTGGCTGAGGGCGTCGCGCCGGCGCTCATCGAGAATGCGGCACGCATGATCGGCATGCCGGTCGGCCCGCTCTCCCTCAACGACGAGACGGCGCTCGACCTCGGCCTCAAGATCCGTCAGGCGACGCGGGCCGGCCTCGGGGATGGCTACCAGGTGCATCCGGCGGAAGAGCGTCTCGACCGGATGGTGACGGAGATGGGGCGCCTCGGGCGCAAGAACCGCAAGGGTTTCTACGATTATCCCGAGGCTGGCCGCAAACGGCTCTGGCCGGGGCTCGCCGACCTCTTTGCGGTGGCAAACGTGCAGCCGGACGTCGAGGCGCTGAAACGGCGATTCTTGACGATCCAGGCGGTGGAAGCGATCCGCGCGCTCGAAGAGGGCGTGGTAACGGACGTGCGCGAGGCGGATATCGGGGCGATCTTCGGGTGGGGGTTCGCGCCCTGGTCGGGCGGCCCGATCTCCTATGTCGATACGCGCGGGCCAGCCGTGGTGGTGGCCGATTGCCGCGCACTCGCCGCGGATCTCGGCGCGCGGTTCGCGCCGCCCCGCCTGCTCGAGGAGGTGGCCGGCCAAGGGACCACGTTCTATCGCCGGCAGGCGGCGAGGCAGGCCGCGGCGGCCTGAGTCGGCACGCGGTCGGTTGTGCTCCCGGTGACGGGGTCTTGACCCGGCGTCACAAGACGGACACCTTCCCGGGGCCCACCTCATGTGCCCCGGATCGGGGCGTCGCGGTTTTCCCTGGGGATCGACCATGCTCGACGGCCTCTACCGGCGGATCCGGGAGGGCATCCATACCTGGAAGGGCAAGACCCTGCTGGGGGTGGCGGCGTTCCTGGAATGTACCATCATTCCGGTAACCATCGAGTTGGTGGCGACACCCCTCATGGTGGTGAGCGGACGCCCCTACCTCATCGCCCATATCATTTCGATCGGCACGCTCGTTGGAGCGCTCGCGAGTTACGCGCTCGGCGCCTTCATGTTCGAGCCGGTGATCCAGCCACTCCTCGAGTGGGCCGGCTGGATGGACGACTTCCGGAGATTCGAGGGTGATCTCCTAGAGAACGGGTTCTGGGCGGTCTTCCTGGTCGGTCTGACACCGATTCCGTTCCAGATCGGCACGGTCGGCGCGGGCGTGCTGGGCTACTCGTTGCCCATGTTCATTCTGGCGGTGTTGATCTCGCGCGGTATCCGCTACTATGCGATCGCGATCCTGGCCGACATCCTCGGCCACAAGGCTCACGACCTCATCGAGCGCTACGGCTCGATGATCCTGTTCGTGGGCACCGGAGTGCTCGTCGGCGGCGCGGTTCTCTATTCGCTGCTGGCGTGATGGCACCGGCGGGACGGAGACGCCGGGTTTTGGCGCAAACTTGATTACCGCTGACGGGCGGCGTTGCACTAGTCTGGACGAATGACGAGGGAGGTCACGGGAGCGTGTCGGCGGAGAGGCGGTGCTTGATGACGTTTCGTTCACGATGCCGGACAGTCGCGGGCCGGTGGCCAACCGGGGCGATCACACTCGCGGTCCTTTTCCTCAGTGGTCCGATGGGCTTGCACGATCTGGCGTCGGCCGAGGAGACTGTTGCCGCGCCCAAGGCCGCCGCCGAGGCGCCGAGCTATCAGAACCGGTCGCTCTTCGGAAGCTACCTCGCCGGTCGGTTTGCGCGCTCGCAGCGCGAGATGGATTCGGCCGCGCGGTTCTTCCGCGAGGCCCTCGAGCGCGATCCCGACGACAAGGACATGGTGCAGAACGCCTTCCTCAGCGAGGCGGCGATCGGCAGCTGGGACGAAGCGGCGCGGCGTGCCGAGCAAGTCGTCAAGGACGATCCGACCAACCGGCTGGCGCAGATCTTCCTTGGAACGCGTGCCTTCAAGGAACGCCGGTTCGAGGCCGCCGAGGAGCATCTCTCTCGTGCCGCGGTCGGCCCGATCGGTGAATTGACCTCGACGCTGGCGCGGGCCTGGATCCGCTTCGCCGATGGCAAGGTCGACGAGGCGCTGACGCTGGTCGACGGACTGCGGCAGGACTGGGCACGCTTCTATCGTGACAACCATAAGGCTCTCATCCTCGATGCCGCGGGGCGCCACGACGAGGCGCAAACGGTGTGGGCCAGTCTCTTCAAGGACGAGCCGCGCACGTTGCGGGTCGCGCTCGGGCACGCCCGCCACGCCATGGCGATCGGGGAAGGTGATGCGGCGCGGGCCAAGCGCGTGCTGCTCCGCCACATGCGGGCCACCGGGCGCCGCGATCCCCTGGCGAGCGAACTCTACCGCGAGATCGCGGCGGGCGGACGACCGGGGCTGCTCGTTGCCGATGCCGAGCATGGCATGGCCGAACTCCTTTTCGGTCTCGGCGAAGCGCTGACGACGGAAGGCGGTATCGACGTCGGGACGATCTACCTCCAGCTCGCCACCTACGTGCGGGGGGATTTCGAGGCGGCGTTCTATGCGCTCGGCAATGTCCACGAGGCGACCAAGCATTACGATAAGGCCATCGGGGCCTATCGTGGACTCGACAAGACGAGCCCGCTCGGTTTCGAGGCGGGGCTGCGGATCGCCTACAATCTCAATTGGCTCGAAAAGGAAGAGGAATCGCGCGCGCAGCTCTCGGGAATGCTGGATGGCGTGATGGCCCAGATCGCAGCGCACGGCGGCAACGGCGTGCGTGAGCGGGTCGCGGTCAAGCTCTCGGAGCGCGGCCGTTTCGCCCAGGAGTCGCTCGCAGCGCTCGGCTATTACGACGGCACGAGCGACGGGCGGATCGCGGGCGCGTCACTCGAAGCGCTCAAGGCCTTCCAGAAGGACAGCGGTCTCGAGGTCGACGGCATCGTCGGGCCGCGCACGATCCTCTCGCTGCAGGCCGCGCTCGACCACGAACTCGCGACCGAACTCGACGACCGTGAGAGCCGGGTCCTGCTCGCCATCGGAAACCTCTTGCGCGGGCACGAGAAATACGGGGAGGCCATCGGCTATTACGCGCGCGCGATCGAAAAGATCGACGAGCCGCTGCCGGAGCACTGGAACTATTATTATTCGCGCGGCGTCTGCTACGAGCGTGTGAAGCAGTGGCCGAAGGCCGAGGCGGACCTGCGTCAGGCACTGGCGCTCAATCCCGACCAGCCGCTCATCCTCAACTATCTCGGCTATTCGTGGGTCGACCAGAACCTCAACCTGGAAGAGGCGATGGAATTGATCCGCAAAGCCGTTCGTCTCAAGCCCGATGACGGCTATTTCGTCGACAGCCTCGGCTGGGCCTACTACCGCCTCGGCAAGTTCGATTCGGCTGTTCGTTATCTTGAGCGCGCCGTCGAGCTTCGGCCGGAGGATCCGGTGATCAACGATCACCTCGGGGATGCCTTGTGGCGGGTCGGGCGCACGCTGGAAGCGCGCTTCCAATGGGGCCAGGCGCTCGATCTCAAGCCGGAGCCGGAAGAAGTCGACAAGATCAAGGCCAAGATCGTCGCGGGCTTGCCGGAAGTGGGCAAGGACCAGGTCGTCGGGTCGGAGGCCGGGGCCAACTCCACCGAGGGCGCCGCGGCGGGCGGGTCGACGCAGTAGCGCTCGCTGTCGGAGGGAGGGCGGTCAGCGTGGGCGGCGGCGAGTCGCACGAGCGTGACCCGCGAGGGACGGGTATGACCGGTAATGCCCTTACGCTCGAGGAACGGGCGCCGGCGAAGGTCAATCTCTTCCTCGAGGTTCACGGGCGTCGGCCGGGCGACGGCTACCACCTGCTCGAAAGCCTCGTGGTCTTCGCACGCGATGCCTGCGACATCGTCCGCCTCACCGTCCAAGGGGCTGGGATTGCCGGGCGGGACACCAATTCGGGTGACCCGAATTCGTCGACCTTGCGGCCGACACACCTCGAGGGGCCGATGGCTGGCGCGCTCGAAGGTCCCAACATCGTCGATGCGGCTGTCGCCCTGGTTCGTCACGAGGCGGGACGGGTCGGACAACCGCTCTCGGGGATCGCCGTTACACTCGACAAGCGGTTGCCGGTCGCGGCTGGCATTGGGGGTGGGTCGGCGGATGCGGCGGCGACGCTGAGGCTGATTTCGCGCGCCTTTCCCGAACTCGAGCCACGACTCGATTGGCCGGCGCTGGCGCTACAACTCGGGGCCGACGTGCCCGTTTGCCTTGCTGGCAGGGCGGCCGTCATGACGGGGATCGGGGAGCGGCTCACGCCACTGCGGCTGGCCGGCGGGCTCCACGGCGTGCTCGTCAATCCGCGTGTTGGCGTCGCGACCCGTTCGGTGTTCGCCCGGCTCGCTGCACGGATGCTCGAACCGGATGAGGTGGCGCGGGCGAGCGAGCCGGGCACACTCGGGGATCTCGCGCGCCTCGGTCCGGGGGCTGGCGCTGCGATCCCACCCGCCGCACTCGTCGATTGGCTGATCACCCGGCGCAACCATCTCGAGGCGCCAGCGCTGCAACTGGTGCCGGCCATGGCCGTGGTCCGCGACGCGCTCGATGGGCTCGCCGGGCGGCGCCTCGTGCGCATGTCGGGTTCGGGTGCCACATGGTTCGCCTTGTTCGAGGATGCGCAGGCCGCCGCGTCGGGCGCCCGGGAGCTGGCAGCGGCGCACCCCGATTGGTGGGTGGCGGCGAGCCGACTCTCGTGACCGTGGCGGCAGGCGCCGGTGCCGTACGGGACGATCAGCCGAAGCGACCGGTGATGTAGGCTTCCGTTATGGCGTGGCGCGGATGGATGAAGATCTCGGAGGCGTCGCCGTACTCGACGAGGCGGCCGAGGTGAAAGACCGCGACGCGCTGGGCGGTGCGCGCCGCCTGCTGCATGTTGTGCGTGATGATGACGATGGTGTAGCTGGCGCGCAGTTCGTCGATGAGGTTTTCGAGACGAGCGGTCGAGCCCGGATCGAGCGCGGAAGCGGGTTCGTCCATGAGCAGGACATCGGGTTGGAGGGCGATCGCGCGGGCAATGCAAAGTCGCTGCTGCTGACCACCCGAGAGGTCGGTGCCGGGTTCGCCGAGGCGGTCCTTCAATTCGTCCCAGAGACCGACGCGCGTCAGGCAGCGTTCGACGAGTTCGTCGGTGGCGGCGCGGCCGTCGACGAGGCCGTGCAGGCGGGCGCCATAGGCGACGTTGGTGTAGACCGACCAGGGGAACGGGTTCGGCTTCTGGGCCACCCAGCCGAAGCGGCGGCGCAGCATCGGCGGGTCGATCTCCGGGTCGTTTATGTCGAGGCCGTCGACCAGGATCGTACCTTCCATGCGCACGCCGGGCGTGATGTCGTGGGTGCGGTTGAGGCACTTGAGAAGCGTCGATTTGCCACAACCGGAAGGGCCGATGAAGGCGGTGACCTCGCGCCGGTAGATCTGCAAGTCGACGTTGTCGAGGGCCTTCTTGGCGCCGTACCAGAAGCTGACGCCGCGAACGTCGATCATGACGTCGTGCGCCCTGTCGTGCCAGGGCTCGGGCCCGAGGTGGACCTTGAAGTCGACCAGGCTTTCAGGTTCGGCGTGCTGCATCGGGGGGGCCTCCTCGGTTGCGGCGCGCGGACGATGGCGCGATTGCGGCGGGGCGGCCTTGATCTCGCGCAAATCCGGTAGCGCTCGAAACTGCGCGATGGCGGCGGGTGCGGTGTGGCCTCAGTAGCGCGGGCCGTCGTTGCGCACGGGGCCGTCGGGGGTCAGCAGGGTGTCGACCAGAACACGCTCGGCGTGCGTCATGCGGCGCGAAAGGAGGCGGGCGCAGTAGTCGGCGGCCCGTCCGTCCGCCAGGGCCGCCCGGCTCGGCTCGAGTTCGTCCGGTCCCGCCGCGAGATCGAAGAAGAGCGGCGGCAAGCCGTTGAAATGGACATATTTCCCCTTCTCGTCGCGCAACACGTTCAGCACGCAGTGCGCGGAGGTCAATCCGAGGTGGCGCTCGGCGGCGCGGGTGACCGGTTCGCGGAAGTCGTATTCCCAGAAGACGGCATCGCGCCAGGGCGGCGTGTCGCCGGAAAGGAAGGGGAGCAGCGAGCGGCCGTCCCAGGAGACGGGCGGCGTGCCGCCGAGCCAGTCGATGATGGTCGGTGCGACGTCGACGCTCTCGGTGAAGGCACGGACACGGCGACCGGCGTGTGCGGACCGAAGCGGATCGCGGACCAGGAGGGGAATGCGGTAGGAGGCGTCGAAATAACCACCCTTTCCCCACATCCAATGGTCGCCCAGCATCTCGCCGTGGTCGGAGGTCAGCACGATCAGCGTCTCGTCGTAGAGCCCCGTCTCTTTCAACGCATCGATCATGCGCCCGAAGTTCGCGTCACACTCCTGAATGAGACCGAAATAGACCGCGCGCATCAGGCGGATGTCGTCGGGCGTCAGGCGGTCAGGATTGAAATTCTTCTGAAAGAAGCTGGGTGAGGCCTGAACCACCTCGAGCCAGTAGGCGAGGAAGGGGTGGCTGGCGACCGCTGCGGCACGGTCCGGCTCGCGCACGGGAAGGGCGATGTCGGCGGGGTCGACGGCGGTGTTGTAGGGGGCGGGGGCGATCAGTGGCGGGTGCGGGCGAAGAAAGCTCGCGTGCACCAGCCAGTCGTAACCGCCGGCGACGAGGAGGAAATCGCAGATCCGTCCGGCAAGGAACGCGGTGTCGCTGTCCTCGGCGCGATAGAATGCCGGGCGCCTCGAGACCGGCTCGCCCGCCGCGAGCGCGCCGAGACCGTAGAGGAGGTCCGGGTGATTGGCCGGGATGGCGTGGCCGCGCCGCGCGAGGTGGGCCGCCCATTCGTTCATCGGAACGGCGGCGCCGGACATGCGGCAGCCGATCTCGAAGCCGTCCAGCACACTTTCATAGACGCGCAGCGCCGGGTCGCCGGGCGGGCGCGTGCGCGGATCGAGGGAGGTGTCGGTGTAGCCGAAGAGATAGGGGGTGAGGCCCCGGTCCCGGACCTGCAAAGCGAGGTTGGTGTGGCGTGCGTCGAGCGGCGTTCCGTTGCGCACCGAGCGGTGGTTGAAGGGATAGAGACCGGTCAACAGCGTGGCGCGCGAGGGCCCGCAGGGGGCCGAGGCCGTGAAGTGGTTTTCGAAGGCGACCGCCTCGGCCGCGAAGGCGTCGATGTTTGGGGTCAGGGCATGGCGATGGCCCGCAAGGCTCAGGGCATCGGCCCGCCACTGATCGAAGGTAATGAGCAGGACCTTGCGCACGGAACTCCCTCTCCAAGTTCGATCCAGGTTGCCGGGCCGCAGTGGCTACGGCCTTGCCTTGGACCGATCCTACCAGACCATGGCGTCGGGTGGTGGGGCCAGGAGGGTGAAGGAGAGCGGATTGAGATCGAGCAAGCGTTCGGCTTCGGGCATCCAGGCCTCGGGGCGGCGGTCTCGCCAATTGGCGATGCGCCAGAGGCAGCCGTCAGCGCCGATGTAGAGGGTGCCGTCGGGCCGTGGGGCGATCCAGTCGACCCACTCGGCGCCCGTCGCGCGCAGCCAGCCGATGACCTCGTCACGCACGCCTCGATCCACCATCCAGGGGTGCCAGGCCGAGAACGTCGGCCAGGTGCCGGCGGCGCGCTCGGCCTCGTTCGAGCGGATGCGCACGCGGTTGGTGAGCGGCACGTTGAGCTTGGGAGTGAGGCCGCAGGTGCCCTCGTTGAGCACGATTTCGCCGGCGGCCGAAAAGACGCCACCGCCGGTCCAATGCCCGAAGCTCGGCCAGATGGCGAGGGCGGTGAAATACGGTGGGGTCGAGATGGCGGTCCAGACGCCCCAGTTCTGGCGGACGGGCGCGCCGAACATGCGGCCGGGGGAGGGCGCGCGCATGTAGCGGGGCACGCGGCGGCGCTTTTCGCCCTTCTTCGGGGAGCGGTTTCGAGGAGCCGCGGCCAGCGGGTCGTGGGCGCCCGCAACCCCTGGGGTGGCCGACAACGTCAGTCCGCGCCCCTCCGGTCGGTGCGGGGCATGATACTGGTGCGCCCAATAGATGAGCTTTTCGCCATCCGGCGAGAGGTCCCAGAGGCGGACGAACCCCTTCATCCATTGGCCGTGCTCGAAGGTGCCGCGCGCGAGGTTCCAGCGGATGAGGTGGAAGTGGCGCTTGGGGCCGCGCCGCAGGATCACGGCGACGGGGGCCTTGCTCGCAAAAAGCGCCCAGAGGCGGGTGCGGTAGGGGCCGGTGACGGGCCCCGGCGGGGGCTCGACGGGCCGATCGGGGGGCTGGCCGGCTTCGGACATTGGCGCTCGCGTCCGTGGTGGTGGGCGCAGGGGCTTCCTCCTGGTTCCTTTCGCTAATTCCACGCCGATCAATCAGGATCAAAGGGTTACTCGCTTGCGAGACCTTCGTCGATCTTGAACCATTTAGACACCTTACCATTCAAACGAGCTGCGTTCCGTCTAAGCAGATCGGATTTATCCCCTTTACAATTAATGTACACAACCATTTCAGCGGTCGTATTCTCGCGATCCCGCTCGTGAAGTTGAATGATTGCAAACTCGTGACGTCCAATGAAGAAAGTTGCTACGCGACCGATGCCTGCGTCACTGATTATGTCCGGCGCGTGAATGGCAATCTTCTCCAACAACTCAGACTCATCGATCGCAACATTCGATCGCCTGCTTTCTGGAGTCGTCGACAGATCAGAAAAATAAATAAATTCACATTCCAACCTAACACAGTCAAAGGATACTATTGCGACGCCATCAACTCCATTGTCCTGGTTAGTTGAAAGCGTTTTCACATACTCATCAAGTTTTGGGTGACTGCTCTTATTTGTCATAGGATGATTCTCATAAAGTGCGGGGCGCGAACTCACCTCAGCCGGTATTGAAACCGACGGACTAAGATTTTTAACCGCAATTTGTTCCAGAACCAGAGCAACTTCGTACGGGACAGGATGCCTATTCTCCAACCATCGCGTAACCGTTCGAACGTTCCTCTTCAGGTACGTTGCGACATCTTCAGGCGTCCATCCATGCTGGTCCATCAGCTCTTGCAGCTGGTCACCGTCCATCGAGGCTCTCCTACTGTGATCGCGATCGCGCACAGACGCAAGCTGAGACTTAACACTACCAAGCTCGGAGTGTGACGTCAAGGACACGATGTCCGCTCTATCGACACGATGTCACATCAGTCGACCGCTGTTACGCCCGTTCCTGTTGCCTCGCGCCAGTTCCGATGCTACGTCATTACGTATGGTCGGAAAGATGACACCGTGTCCTGACGCTGTTCGGGTGACTTCGTGGAGAGGAGCCTGCCTAGCGATTGGCGGACTGTTTTCGATGATTGCGACAGCGGGTGCGGCCCCTCTGGTCACGCCGGAGGTTCGTCACGATGCCTTTCGCCAGCTGCCAACTCAGGGCGCGGACAGCGGCGGGCCCGTTCAGAGCGGGCCCGAATTTTTCGGCCGGCCAGAGACCGAACTTGAGCGCTACATCCGATCGACGGTCGGCGCTCCGAAGGGCCCTGTGGCCGCGCAGCAATCCTATTCACTCAGCACGCGGATCGGTGAGCCCGTAGCGTCCATCTTCGCGAAGATCAAGACCGATGGGCGGAACCGAGGCTACCCGCTGGCAAGACTGGTCGCTCAATCGGATGACGGTTTCACCCTGGCGTTTCCCGAGGAGTTCATTGATCGCGATGCGCGCCCACTCGATGCCCCCCGATTCGTCGTGAGGCCCGATTCCTTCGGCTTTCTCAGCTGGGCGCGCTGCAGGCTCGGGCTAGGCGAAGAGCGGCAATCGCGAGTGGTATCGCTCGAATACAAAGCCGCTCCCTCGCCCGGTGCCGGTCCGGGTGGAGGAAAACCGACTGCCCCGGATTTAGGGCAAGACGGGCGGGAGCGCCTGGCCCCCCGACTGGCGAAGAGGCCGATCGGTCCGGGCGATGAATTGATCGGGCGCGTACACGAGTTTTTCACCGACTCGTGCACGGGCCTAATTCGATCGGTGCCAGTGTCGGAGCATCCGTTTGACGAGCACTGGCCGGAATAGATCGGCCCCAGCCCACCCCCTTGGCACACGACGGCGGGGCGGGCTAAGACTGGTCGCGGGGCAACGTGCCCCGGCCGCTGCCCTCCCCCTCCCGAGCCCCGCCAAGAGGCCCCGTCACATGAAACTGCGCGATCTCGAGGTCTTCGTCGTCGGCACGCCGCCCCCCGGCTGGGGTGGGCGCTATTTCATCTTCGTCAAGGTCACGGCCGACAACGGCATCGTCGGCTACGGCGAGGTCTATGCGGCGGCCGTCGGCCCGCGCGCCATGGAAGCCGTCATCCGCGACGTCTTCGAGCGCCACAGGATGGGCGAGAACCCCGAGAACATCGAGATGATGTTCCGGCGCGCCTATTCCTCCGGCTTCACGCAGCGCCCCGATCCGACGGTGATCGGGGCCTTCTCCGGCCTCGAGATGGCCTGCTGGGACATCCTCGGCAAGGCGCACGACCGGCCGGTCTATGCCCTCCTCGGCGGGCTGATGAACGAGCGCATCCGCTCCTACACCTACCTTTATCCTCTGCCCCATCACGACATCAACGAGTTCTGGCTCTCGCCCGAGATGTCGGCCGAGAGCGCGCTCGAGATGGTCGCGCTCGGCTTCACGGCGATCAAATTCGATCCGGCCGGGCCCTATACGCTGCGCGGTGGCCACCAGCCGGCGATGACGGACATCGAGAATTCCGTGCGTTTTTGCCGGGAGTTGCGCAAGGCGGTCGGCAACAGGGCCGACCTCCTTTTCGGCACACACGGCCAGTTCACGACGGACGGCGCCATCCGCCTCGGCAGGCGGCTCGAGGAATTCGATCCCCTCTGGTACGAGGAGCCGATCCCGCCGGACAACATCGCCGAATTCCGCAAGGTCGCGGACGCGGTGCGCATTCCGATCGCGACCGGCGAGCGCATGACGACGAAGACGGAGTTCGGGGCCCTCCTCAAGTGCGGGGGAGCGAGCATCCTGCAGCCGGCGCTCGGGCGCTCGGGCGGCATTCTCGAGACCAAGAAGATCGCGGCGATCGCCGAGGTTTTCAATGCGCAGGTGGCGCCGCACCTCTATGCCGGACCGGTCGAGTGGGCGGCCAACATCCAGCTCGCGGCGAACATCCCCAACCTCCTCATCGTCGAGACCATCCAGACAGGAGGGGAATTCCACCTCAGGCTGATCAAGAATTCGATCCGCTGGGAGGAGGGCTACATCATCGCGCCGACGGCGCCCGGGCTCGGCATCGAGTTCGACGAGGAACTCGCGCGCGCCCATCCCTACACCGGCACGCGGCTCCATCTCGAGATGACGGAAGTGCCCTGCAACTATTCCAAGGGTAACGCCTTCCTCGGAGGCGCGCCGCCGGAACCGATCGATGGCGGAAAGAAGAAAAAGAGCGGCAAGAAATGACCGGGGGCAACCGGACGACGATCGAACGCATCGCGGCCTTCACCAGCACGCTCTCCTGCGACAAGGAGAATGGCGTTGCCGCCGCTGTCGGGGCGGCGCTCGTCGACACCGTCGGGTGCATGCTCGTCGGTGCGGCGAGCGACGTTGCGGTCCGAACGCGGCAGGCCGTCTCGGCCTTCGGCAAGGGCGATGCGCGGCTCTTCGGCACGGCTCGCTCGGCGCCACCACCCTGGGCGGCGCTCGCGAATGCGGTCGCGGCCCATGCCTATGACTTCGACGACTGGGAGGAGCCGGGCAACACGCATTGCAGCGCGGTGCTGTTCCCGGCCATCCTTGCCGCGGCGAGCGGGCGCGGCCTTTCCGGAGCCGAACTCGCGGACGCCTATGCCGCGGGGTTCGAGGTCATCGCCAGGCTCGGGGAGATGGTGAATTTCGATCACTACGATCGGGGATTTCATTCCACAGCGACGCTCGGATCGATCGGGGCAGCCGGTGCGGTCGCGCGCCTCATGGGGCTCGATGCGACGCGGACCGCGTATGCCCTGTCGCTCGCGGTCAGCCGGGCCGGCGGGCTCACCTGCCAGTTCGGGGCCGGGTCCAAGCCCTTGCAGGCGGGCGCGGCGGCCGAGACCGGCGTGGTGGCGGCCTCTCTTGCAGCCAGCGGCATCACGGCGCAACCCGGCAGTCTGGACGGTCCGGGCGGCTTCATGGCGCTTTATGGTCCGCAACGGCCAGGGGGCGTCGATCGCGAACGTGTCGAGGGCGCGCTCGGGCGCCTCGGGCAGCCGCTCGCGATTCTCGAGCATGGCATCGTCGTCAAGCCCTATCCCTGCTGCAGCTATATCCACCGGCTGATCGACTGCGCCCTCGCCGTGCGGGCGATGCCGGGCTTTGCCGTGGCCGAGATCGAAAGGGTCGACTGTTCGCTGCTCGCACCGCACGCGGCGATCGCACACTTCGGCGTGCCGACGCGGATGTCGGAGGCGCAATTCTCCGTTCCGTACTCGGTTGCGGTGGCGCTTCGAAGCGGCGGAGTCGAAATCGCGGACTTCACCGGGGAGACCTGGCGAGAGCCGGAGGTCGATGCGCTCATGGCGCGCACGACGGTCCTTCCACGGACGCCGAAGCGGCCGGAGCTCAATTACGATCCCGAGGACCCGGATACGATCACGGTACGTCTGCGCGGCGGTCGCGCATTGCGGGCCGAAGCGGTTTTCCAGCTCGGGGCTCCGCGCAACCCGCTTCCGCGCGATGGGTTGATCAGGAAATTCCGCGCCAACGCCGGGCTCGCGGTGACCGGGGAGGATGCGCGCGAGGCGGCACTCGGTAACCTCCTCGCACTCGAGCCCGACTGCGACGTCTTCGGGACGTTGGCGGCATTTCAGCCCGAAGCCTGATCCGTACGCCCTTCAAGCTCAGTGCGACACGAGCAGATGCGAGCACTGCCGATGACCGAGCCCGCGAGCCAGCTCATCGATCCCGAGGGGATCGCCCGCTATCTCGAAGCCCATCTGCCGGGCTTTTCGGGACCCGTTTGGGTGGAGAAATTCGCGAGCGGACAGTCCAACCCCACCTTCCGGCTCGAGACGCCCGGGGGACGGTATGTGCTGCGCCGCAAACCGCCGGGTCAACTGCTCAAGTCGGCGCATGCGGTCGATCGGGAATTCCGTGTCATGCGGGCGCTCGCGGGATCGCGGGTGCCCGTGCCGCGGGTCCACCTCCTCTGCGAGGACGAGACGGTGATCGGCTCGATGTTCCTCGTAATGGAACTGGTCGAGGGCCGTCACTTCGGCGACCCGCGCGTGCCGGAGGTGGACAATCGCGAGCGCTCGGCGATCTACGACGATATGAACAGGGTGCTTGCGGCGCTGCACGACATCGATGTCGAGGCGGTCGGGCTCGCGGATTTCGGTCGGGCGGGAAATTATTTCGCTCGTCAGGTCGCCCGCTGGTCGCAGCAATACCGCGCCTCGGCCACCCGCGAGATCGTGGACATGGATCGGCTGATCGCCTGGCTCGAGGCTGCGACGCCCGAGGACGACGGGCGGATCGGCCTCGTGCACGGCGACTACCGGATCGACAACATGATTTTTCGTGCCGAGGCGCCGCGCATCGCCGCGGTCATCGACTGGGAGCTTTCCACGATCGGCCATCCGTTCGCCGATCTCGCGTTCCAGTGCATGCAGTGGCGGATGCCGGTCGGACCGGAGGGGCGGGGGCTCGAGGGTGTGGATCGCGCGAGCCTCGGCATTCCGAGCGAATCCGACTATGTCGCGCGCTATTGCGAACGGCGCGGGATCGACGGCATAGCGAACTGGGAATTCTATCTCGCCTTCAGCTTTTTTCGCCTCGCGGCGATCATGGAAGGGGTGCTGCGGCGGGCACTCGAGGGCAATGCGTCGAACCCGGAGCAGGCCCGACGGCTCGGCTCGGCGGTGCCGCTGATGGCGCAGAAGGCGATGGCGATCGTCGAGCACGGCGCCTGAGCGGGGCCGGACCGCACCTCACCCTGCAAACAATTCGAGGCCCGCGATGGTGCGCGGGTCTCGTTTCCTTCTTCGCCTTCGCGGGTCGTGGGTCCCGCCGGGCGATGGATCAGTTCAGGACGATCGAACCGTCGTTGGTCATCGGCAAGGTCACGTCCATGTTGGCCTGGTCCATGTCGATCTGGAAGACGCCATTGCCACGGATCATGAAGCTGTCGGCGATGATCGGCATGAGCGGGGAGTTGATGCCGAACGAGCCACCACCGGTGATGAAGACAGTCTGGCCAGGCAGGTAGATCGTGCCGACCATCGTGATGTCACCGCCGCCGTTGATCACGCTCGTCTCGTCATCGGACGATTCGATGTCGTTGGGGTCCTGGATGAAGAGGAAGCCCTCGTAGTTGCCTTCGGTCTGGGCACGCAGATCGGCAATCGCACCGCCGTCGATGTCGACGAGCGCGTCGTCACCGACGAGGTAGATCGTCACGCCGAGCCCGGTCACCTCGGCGCCTGAGCCGACGCTGAAGGGGCCGTCCTTCATGATGTAGACGCCCGGCTGCAGGGTCGCCTCGGCGTGGGTGCGGATGTCGAGGCCGCCGCAGTAGATGCCGGGCGAGAGGGTGCGCGGGCCCTGCTGCATGCGGACCGATTCGTTGTTGTAGTCGCAGCCCTCGCTTTCCGGATAGGCCATGCCGGCATAGGGGTCGGCAACGTGCCCGCAGGTCTTGGGGCGCGGCGTGAAGTTGGTGCCGGACCAGCCACCGACGGTGCAGAACATGGTCGAGGAGGCGCTCGTCGTGCCGCCCGCATAGAGGGCGTCGGGAGCTGTCGAGTTGGTCTGCACCGAGCAGTTGACTGCGGTCAAGGTGCCGGTGCCCGAGATTTCGATCGCCTTGCTCTTGGTCTCGTTGAGCGCGAGGAGGCAGATGGGCTTGGGCTGGACGGCGTTCGCGGTCGAGTTCACCGAAACCTCGACGCCCTCGAGGCCGACGACGCCGAGGAAGGTCGTGTCGATGCTGGCATTTGCTGAGGCGATGATGCGGTTGCCGTCGTTGCTGATCTGCGGCGTCGCCGACGCGGCGAAACCGTTGAGGAAGTTCGCCGTGAAGATCTGGTTGGCGAGAACCAGCCGCTCCTCGATCGAGACGTTGGTCGCCTTGGCGGCACCCACCACAGCGGCATCGAGCGCCTGCTGGAGATGGGTGCGCACCGAGAGTGCACGCCCGTAGTCCACCGAGGAGCCGAGCGCGACAATGATCGGCGTCAGCGCCGCGGCGAAGATGATCGCGACGTTGCCCCGACGGTCGGAAGCAAAGTGCGACAGGTGCTGCTTCAAAGAGGTCGTCATCTGTTCAGTCCCCACACCGGCGCCCGCCACCACAATCGAAAAATTCCGGGCGCCTTGGTGAATGGAATAGTTGACAGGACTGTCACACTCCTTAAGCGGATTGGTCCAATTTTCCCGAATTGCGGTGGGGTGGTGTCAAGGATGCGCGCATGCTGAATGAGATTTTAATGTGCCGAGAGTTCATTTTATTCAAACCCGCCGCCGTGTGAGGGCGGGGTCCGGTTGCGGTCGGCGCTCCCGCCGTCTGGCGACTCCAAGTCGCCTGAAACCACGTAAAATCGGGTGATTTCAGCGGGGGGGGCGGCTGACGATCCGCTGCTTCGGGGGGGGGTAGGAGGCCCGGAATGGCGCCTTATCGCACACTCGAATATCGATAAATTCGAGCGCATTTTTAATCGATCACGTTCGATCGAGAAATCGAATTGAAAAATCGGCCGGCACACGGATCATAATCGCCGTTCACCTTTGGACCGTCCTGGTGTTTACCAATTCAGTTGTCGTTCACCGTTGAAAGTGCCTGCCGTCCGACGATGATGGTGAGGTGCGGGCTCACGGAGAGCGTCGCGGTTGCTCCAGGGGCGATGACGGGCGGTGTCTCGAGCAGGCGGTCGAGGCAGGCCAGCAGGCACTCGAGGTCGGGCCGCGCGAGCCGTGGGGCGGTCGGCGCGGCATCGGCGGCATGGGCCCCGAGGATGGTGGTCGCGTGGCCGAGCAGCGGGAGGAGGGTGTCTGCGGTCGCGCGGTAGTCGGCGATGCTCGCACCGGGCGTCTGGGCATAGAGGGGACCCGGGTAGAGGAAGTCGGCGGCGAGGAGGATGTCGGCGTCGGCCAGCCAGAGGGACACGCTGTCGGGTGAATGGCCGGGTGTGTGGAGGAGGCGCGCCGCGCGGCCGCCGAGGTCGATGGCGGTGCCGATGGGCAGCCATTCCGTAACGTGGAACGTCGGAGCCTCGCGGTCTTCATGGCTGCCGAGGAAAAGCTCTTCGGGCGGGGTGACGGCATTACCCGATGCACAAGCGCGCAGAACCGGCAGGTCCGGTAAGGCCACGCACGAAAAGCGGGTGACGTTGCCGAGGTGGTCGTAGTGCATGTGCGAGGGGAGCGCGACGAGGGGGCGGCCGGCGGCGAGGCGGGCGGCAAGGTCGGTGATGTCGCCGAAGTAGGAGCCGGTGTCGAAGAGCAGCGCGCGTTCGGCGCCGACGATGAGGTAGCTCCAGTTGCGCTGCTCGTAGAGCGGCTCGCCGATGCCGTAGAGGCCCGGTGCGATCTCCTCGACGGCATACCAGCGGCCGTCGAGGGTTTCGGGCGCCGGGGCTGCCTGGTGCGGGGGCATCGCGCCGACCGTCCTATTGGGCGCCGGCGGTGCGTAGAATGCCGAGGCCCGCGGGCCGGTGCAGCCGCTCGATGTCGCTCTGGTCGAGCGGGCGAGTGTCGAGCCGTCCCTCGAGCGACATGGTCAGGTATTGGCTGATCGCTTCCTTGGGTGCCGCAAAGCCGCCGTCCGGCGAGCGGGACAGCCAGTCGCCGCTCGGCAGAATCTGGAAGCGCGCGAGTTCCTCGCCGGCATCGTTGGAGAGGGCCACCGCGTTGTTGTGTGCGCGTGCCTTGAGCCGGCCGTCGGCGCTGCGGGCTTCGTCACCGAGGGGCACCGGATACTGGCCCGCCGCAGAGGACAAGCGCGATCCGTCCCTGACCCTCCAATAGACGTCCTCGCCGCCGCTGGTGCGCGCGCGCAGGCTCGCTCCGTCCGACGAAAACGCGACGTCCATGACCCAGGCGCCGTTGCCCTCGATGGTGCGCACCAGCTTGCCGTTCGCGGCATTCCAGAGCCGGATGGTTTCGTCGTCGCTGCCGGTCGCAACGAGGCTTCCGTCCGGCGAGAAGGCGGCGGTGCGCACGTAATCGGTATGGCCCGTGAGGCGGTGGAGAAGGCGGCCGTTGCCGGCGTCCCAGACGAGTGCGGACTTGTCGTCGCTGGCGGTGACGATGCGGTTGCCGGCCGCCGAGAACGTCACGGAGCGGATCCAATCGCTGTGGCCGGACATGGTGCGCAAGAGCAACCAGCCGGTCCCCCGATCCCAGACGCGCAACTTGCCGTCATCATGTCCGCCGGCAAGGATGCGGCCGTTCGGAGAATAGGTGAGGGCGCGCGGGGTGGAATTGTAGCTCGTGAAGGTGTGGGTCACACGGCCGCTGTCGACGTCCCAGAGCCGCACGCGGTTGTCACCGAAGGCGGTGGCGAGGGTGCGCCCGTCGGGGGCGAAGGCCATGGCGCCGATGCTGGCGTTGAGGCCCTCCATCGCGCGCACGGATTTGCCGGAGGCGGTCTCCCAGAGGCGAACCGCGTTGTCACCCCCGGCACTCGCGATCCTGGCGCCATCGGCCGAGAACGAGAGCCCGTAGACGTAGCCCTGGTGCCCTTCGAAGGTGCGCACGAGCTTGCCGTTGCCGGGGTTCCAGAGTTGCACGTGGTTGTTGTCGGCGCCGCTCGCCAGCGATTTGCCGTCGGGTGAGAAGGCGAGCACACGAACCCAGTTGTCGATGCTCTCGATGGTGCGCTGGAGCCGGCCGCTCGAGGCTTCCCAGATCCTGATCTTCTTGTCGTCGCTGCCTGTCGCGACGGTGCGCCCGTTGGGTGAAATGGCGACGGCGCGTACGTAGTCGGCATGGCCTTCGAGCGTGCGCTGGAGGGCGCCGGCGTCGGACCAGATTCGCGCGGTCTTGTCGTCGCTGGCGGTTACGACCGTGCGGCCGTCGCGCGTGATGGCGACGGCGCGGACCCAGTCGGTGTGGCCGGTGAAGGTGGTGATCATCTTGCGGGCCGCGAAATCCCAGAGGAGGGCGGAATGGTCGGCACTGCCGCTGGCGAGGCGCCTGCCATCCGGGGTGAACGCGAGCGACAGGACGAGGCTCGAGTGGCCCTCGAGGCGGCCGACCAGGCTGCCGCTCGCGGCATCGAAGACGCGGATGTGGCCGTCGCCGCCGCCAGCGACGATGAAGCGGCCATCGGGCGAGTAGACGACCGAGTTGAACGAAGTTTCGTGTTCGCCGAGTTCGCCGAGCAGGCGGCCGCTCGCGGCCTCCCAGACCTTGACCGTGTTGTCGTCGGAGGCGCTGGCGAGGCGCTTGCCGTCCGGCGAATGGGCGACGCCGTTGACGGCGGCTGCGTGGCCGGCCTGGAGGACGATGCGCGGCCCCGTGGTGGCGCGGGTCGGCGCGGTGATCGTCGTGCGGCCCGGCTGGGTGGTGGGCGTCGAGGTCGAGGAACTCGGGGGCGCCGTGGTTTCGGTGCTCGTGTTCGCCGAATTGCCCGAACCGGACGAGCCGCTGCTCTCACCAGACGGGGGTGTGCGCGAGGCGAGCTGCGGGCGGAGCGCGGTGAGCCGCTCCTCGGCGAGGGCGGCCTGTACGGTGCCGGCGTACTGCTTGATGAAGGCCTCGAGGACGACCGGGTTCTGGCTCTCCTTGATCGTCTCCCAGTAGCGCGCCGCCTCGCTCAGCGGGGCGACGGCCGGGCCCGGCTGGCCGAGCAGGGTTTGGCCCTGGGTCTGCTGCTGCTGCGGGCGCTCGTCGGGCACGAGCCCGCGCAGGCGCTGCGAGGCGGAAATCAGCCGCTCCATGCGCTTGCCGGCATTGAGGTTGCGCAAGGCGACGGCCGAGTAGTGCAGGCCGACGACGTTGCGCGTCGCGATGTCGAAGATCGGTGCGCCCGAGGAGCCGCCCATGGTGTCGCAATGGTGCAGCACGTCGTCGCCGTCGACGGCGGGGTCCGAGGTGTTGCAGCGCCCGAGCGTGATGTGCTGCTCGAAGCCGCCGGGATGGTGGATGATGAAGAGGCTCTGGCGGTTGTTGAGCTTGTCGGCGGCGAGTTTGACGGTGCCCCATTCGCGGCCGGGGCCGCCCTCGACCTGGAGGATCGCATAATCGAGGTTGGCGTCGGCCTCGAGCGGCGGCAGGCGGACGGGGTATTGCGCCACGCCATCGCGCGAGCGGGCCCTGAGGTAGCCCATCCAGAGCATGGCGACCTTGGCGTCGCGGATGCAGTGGTGGTTGGTGATGATGAGGTCCTCGGCGATGAGGCTCGCCGTGCAATAGCCGATGGCGCCGCTGGTGGTCTGGAAGGCGAAGCGGCCGACCGGGCGCGCGAGGCGGCGGAAGATGTCGCGGTCGGAAAGGTCGCGCACCGGCTGCATGTCGTTGGAGGCATTGACCGCTTCGAGGATGCGGTTGCCGGTGGACTGGTTGGCCGGGGGGTCGAGCGAGTAGATCGAGCCGGACTCGTAGTTGACGGTCTGGGCATCGGACGGGGTCGCCGAAAGCAGCAGGCCGCAAGCCAGGAGGGCGGCGAGGGCAGCGGGCAGGCTGGCGCGGCTGCGTGCGGTGGTGCGAGGGCGGCGCGTCGACATGGTCGGGGCTCCCATGGTGCGTTGGCTTCTCGGACACTGAATGGAAGGATCATGGCACGATCTGCCGTCAGATTGAAGCATCGGCGGGCAGAAAGCGCAGATGAGGCGAAGATTTCGCCCGATCGCGCCCTCGCCGGGGTTGCGACCAGGGGGCGGCGCTTGTCGGGTGGTTCGTCGGGTCTCGCAAGTGCTCGACCCGACCTACCCCCTCGAGGAGGGGGCCGGAATCACGGCTCCCGGGCGCGGTGCAGCGTGGAGCAAAGCGGAACGGTGCGCCGCAGACCCGGGACCGCTCTCGTTCTGCTCCCTACGTGGCGACCCCGGATCAGCAGCGCGTCATTGGATGCCGCGCAGCATCCGGGGATCGTGAGGGGGGCGCGCCTGATCCGGGGACCTGCACACCACGGCTCCCGGGCGCGGTGCAGGGCGCAGCCGTGCGCCGCAGACCCGGGACCGCCGCGTTCTGCTCCCTTCCCCGCGACCCCGGACCAGCAGCGCGTCATTGCATGCCGCGCAGCATCCGGGGATCGTGAGGGGGGGCACCGCATCCGGGGATCGTGGGGGTGGCGCGCCGCCGGTCCTAGGCAGAACTACCGCGACAACGACCGAGCCACCCGGAAGCCGAGGCTGACGTATGGGTTGCCCGAATTGGTTCCGAACCTACTGGCGGAGCGCAGGTCAAATGGATCGTCGACCCAGGCACCGCCGCGAAGAACGCGGGACGCG
Organism: Hyphomicrobiales bacterium; assembly: GCA_016125495.1. Classification (NCBI taxonomy): domain Bacteria; kingdom Pseudomonadati; phylum Pseudomonadota; class Alphaproteobacteria; order Hyphomicrobiales; species Hyphomicrobiales bacterium. The sequence goes on from WGLQ01000002.1 coordinate 322,460, forward strand.
CAGCCAGAGTCTGTGACAGCCGATCCGTTGGTCGGAGCGCGGGCGTAGCTCTCAACGTAGCAGTCATCGACCCATTCCCAGACATTGCCGTGCATGTCGTGCAGCCCGAACGCATTCGGGGCAAACGAGCCGACCTCAACCGTCCTGTCTCGATAGGGGCCCTTGGGGCCGGACCCGTAGGTGTAGTTGCCGTCGTAGTTCGCCTGATCGGTCGTGATCGTCGCACTGAAAGAGAAGGGCGTCGTCGTGCCGGCCCGCGCCGCATACTCCCACTCGGCTTCGCTGAGCAGCCGATAGGCCGCGGCGCCCGAAAGGCCCAGCTTGCGGTTCAGCCAGGGTAAATACTGCCGCGTGATGTCGTCCCACCGGACGTTGATAACAGGCTGCCGACCGCGGCCCCAGCCCCGGTCTTGCGGCCGATCCGTGCAGCCGCCGCCCGCGACACATGCGTCCCACTCCGCGAACGTCACCTCGAACTTACCCACCGCGAACGGCTGGCGGATCGTCACACGCCGTTGCGGGCCTTCGTCTTCGTCGCGCCCTTCTTCGCTAGCTGGTGAGCCCATCATGAAACTACCGGCCGGTACCACGACCATCCGAGGTCCGCAGAGACTGCCGTGGCAGTCCTGGAACTCCCTCCGCGCCTCGTCGGCCGGATCGAGACAGACCCGCCCTTTGCCGACCACCTCGGTCATCACACCGGCGCAGCCCGCCGACGGGCTCGGCGCGGGGGCAAGCGCAGGCGTCTCGGGGAACGTCCCGACGGCAACCTTCTCCTCCCCGCAATTCAGCTCCCCCTGGCGGGCCGTCGCGTAGCGCGCGAAGGGACTCTGCCCATGCGCCTCCAGATAGCTCGCGAGCACTGCGCAACTCGTCGACCCCTGCACCGCCTGCCATTCCAACGCCGCTGGCGAGAGCGGCGCCTGTGGCGCGGCGCTGCTTTCGGTGCCGCCCCTCTCCTCCTCCCCCACCATCAGCCCGCGCAGCCGCTCGGAGCGCTCGGCGATCGCGGCCATGCGCTTGGCAGCCTTGAGTTCCGAGAGGCCGGCATAGTGCAGTCCGATCACCGTGCGCCGCCCGAAGTCGAACACCGGGGCGCCGGATGAGCCGACCTCGGTCGCGCATTCGTGGAGGAAATCCTCGCCCGCGAGCGCCGGGGCGCTGGTCTTGCAGGCGCCCAGAGAGATGTGCTGATCCTGGCCGCCCGGATGGTGCACGATGAAGAGCGACGTATTGTCGCCCGGGTCGGCGGCGGCGAGCCGCACCCGGCCCCAGTCCTTGCCCGGCGCCCCGCGCACCCGGTGGATGGCGTAGTCGAGTTCGGCGCTCGCCTCGACCGGATCGAGTTCGAGGCCATACTGCTTCACCCCGGTCGCGTCCTTGAAGCGCAGATAACCCATCCAGAGCAGCGCGTCGGCGACCTTGCCGAGCGGATTGCCGGCGATGCAGTGGTAATTCGTCAGCACGAGGTCGTCGGCTACGAGGCTCGCGGTGCAATAACCGACCTTCGGGCGGCCGGGGCCGAAATCGCCCGAAAAGGCGATGCGCCCGACCGGGCGCGCGAGGGTGCGCAGGACGTCGGCCGGGCCGAGCTGGCGCACGTACTGCATGGCGCCCCGCTGGCGCTGGCTGGCGACGCGGCTCAGCAGTTGCTCGCCGAGCGTCGACTGCTGGGCCGGCGGGTCGAGGTCGTAAATGGAGCCGGCGTCGAAGGTGGCGACCTGGGCGGTGGCGGGGGGCGCAAGGGCCAGCAGGGCGATGGCCAACACGGCGAAACGCGCGGCGAGGCGGGTCGCAGCCCTCGGGGTGGTCTTTCCGGCGCTCGTCATCTGCGACTCCCCCGTGCGTTCTTTTCCTCTTGGCCGCTCCACGCCCGCCGGTCGCTCCTACCGGTGTGCGATGTTGAAGCCGATGGTGATGGCGCCGACGGGCTTGCCGGCGATGAAGAGCGTGCGGCTCAGCTGCTGGGACCAGGTCTGTGTCGAATCGTCGAAATCGGTGCGGTCCTCGAAGACGGCCTGGGAGGCGGCGGCGTAGGTCTTCTGCCACTTGTCCTCGTCGCCCTGCCAATAGTCCGTCGTCTTGGGGTGGACCGCGATGTTGCAGCCCTTGACGTCCATCAGGATGATCTCCGTGACGCGGCCCTTGCTCGCCTCGATGATGGTCGCGAGGTGGCGCGCGAGGGGCGAGGCGAGCATCGGGTCGATGAGCGCGGCATCGCCAGCCCGCCAGCGCTTGTCGATGGCGACGATGGCGGCTTCATCGAGGTTCGCGCAGGGCGCGTCCGCCGGCTTGAAGGCGGCGCGGAAGGCGGCGTCGGCCTCGAGTTCGGTCACGATGCGGTCGAAGTGCGGCACGTAGCCCTTCTGGGCGGTATCGGCGGGATCGGCGAGGGCCGGCACCCCCGGCCCGAGCAAAGCCGCAGCAACCGTCGCCACCCGAAACAGATTTCCCCCCATGTCATTTCCTCCCGACCGTTGACACCGAACCTGCGCGCCACCCCGTTCCCCTGGCGCGTCAACCCATGCAGCCGGAACCTTCTACTTGCAGAGCGAGCGCATGTGCGAGACCACGACATCCGCGCTCGCGCCGAGCGGAGCGAATCCGACGCGCCGGTTCTCAGGCGCGAGCCCGTCGGCGGCATTCTTCAGGATGCGCTCGCCGACGCCGATGGCGATGAGGCGGGTGGGGGGAACGCCCTGCGAGACGAGCGCGGAGGCGAGCGCCTCGGCCCGGGCGCGTGAGAGGCGGCAATTGTAGGCGTCGGCGCCCTTGGCGTCCGTGTGACCGAGGACGAGAAAGGCGAGATCGCGTGTCGCATCGTCCTTCAGAGCGGTCGCGAGCTGGGCGACCTTACCCTCCTCGCCGGGCGCGAAGGCGGTCGAATCGTAGGCAAAATAGACGTTGGCTTCGACCATGGCGAGTTGTGGGGCCTGGCTCGCGACCGGCGTCTGGGGTGCCGCGAAGCTCACCGGCTCGCCGCGCTTCACCACGGGTTCGCCAGCGGAATAATCCACGATCACCGTTTCGAGCTGGTGCTGGAGGGCCGACTCGAGACCGCCATCGGTCTTGTTCTCCCTGGCGAGGTGGCAGCTGACGCGGTCGGAGGGATCGGCGAGGCATTTGGCAAGGTGGTTCTCGGTCGTTTCGCCGAGAGGCTTGGCATTCGGGTCGCCCCAGAGCCCGCCCTGCCCAAGGAAAACCTCCGGGGTCTGGGCCGAGGCCGCGACGGGCGAAAGCAGCAGGAACCCGGCCGCGACGAGGGCAGCGAACGAGGGCAGGGTCATATTTGGCTGGGGACGCGTGGCGGGCATGGCGTTGTCCTCGGCTCTGGTTTCGGGGAGTGGAAACATTCCGCGACCGAGCGGTCAGGGAGCGATCTTGATCCTCAAGCTGCGGCGGATGATCTCGCCCTCGCCGGCGGGGGTCGGTGCGTCGTAGTCGACGACGACCGTCTCCAATGTCTTTTCCTCGTAGTTTTCGGGACTGGTCGAGCCGTCGGAGCAGGCGACTTCGGCCGTTACATGGCGTTCGGTGGCGACGGCACCGGGCGAGGCGTTGCAGAGGGCGATGAAGGTCTCGGTGCCGGCATCGCCCGCGCGCATCGAGCCGCGCGGTGGAAAGCGGAAGGTCTCGCCGGCCTTCAGCAATCGGTCCTCGACCTTGGGGTGCGGCAGGAGGACGCAGCTGCGGCCCCTGTCGTCGACGTTGATGAGCGTCAGACGGCAGTCGACCGGGGGCACCAGCGTCAGCGCCATCGGATCACCCGGCCGAAAGCTCGCCTGGCTGGCGAAGAAGCCGAAGTCGGCGCGCTCGACGGGTTTGGGCGCGAGCGGCGTCGCCGCCGGCAATTCGGTGACGGCGGGCGCCGTGGTCACCGCGGGCGTCTCGCCGGTGGCGGGGACGCTTGGCGTTTCAGCGACGGTGTCGGTGGTCGTGGCGGGGGCCGACGTGACGGTTGGGGAGGTGGCCGGCGGCTCGCAACCGGCGCGGCGCGAAACCGGGATGACGGCCTGATAGCGAATGAGGTCGAGGATGCCGCCGTTCTCGTACAGTGTCACGGTGACCTCGAGGACGCTGTCGCCGAGGGGGGAGGCCTCGGCGAGCACCTCGAGTTCGCGGCCTTCGAGAACACCCTCGGGCGAATCGCCGCTCGCCTGGCGGATCTGCGGCCATTCGGTGCTCTCGCCCAGTGCGAGCCCCTGACGGCGCATGTCGAAGACGAGGGCGGTGACGTCCCGGCCCATGCCGCGCTTCAAGGCACACTCTCCGGGCAGGTCCGCGCGTCCGACGATGGTGAGTTTGCCGGCCGCCGCGATCTCCTTGCCCATGCGCTGGACGGCGTCGATCAGGGCACCGCCGAGGACGACGAAGTCGCCCTCGCCCGAAGCGCGGGTGCGCGGCTCGAAGGTCGTGGCGTCGAGCGAGAGGACCGCCGTTTCGGTGCAGCCATAGCCGCCCGAGGCATCGCGGCCGAGCATGTTGATCTGGAGCTGGAGGAGGTCGGGCGTCGGGCGGGCGGTGTCGAAGACGACGACGATCGGCGCATCGTAGCGCTTGGCGAGCGTATCGCGCAGTTCGATCGCCGCGTTCGGGCCGCCGCGCACGAGTGATGGCAGCACGCCGGCCGGCTCGATCGGGTTGGCGCGAAATCCCTTGATGGTGCCGATTTCGGCGGCGGCGGCGGAATTGAGGGCGCGGCGATCGGGCGGATCGAGATGGATGTTGAGCGGCGGCACGCCGATGAACAGCACCTCGCGCTCGCCGGCCGAGGAATGGCCGGTGCAGGCGTTGAGGCGGAGCGCGAGACCGGTCATCTCGCCGCGCAGGGCGATGCGGAACGGGTAGGCGTCGCTTTCGGCAGCGATCGCCGTGCCGGCTCCGACGAACGGAATGGAGAATACGAGCGCCGCGAGCGCGGTCCGGGCGCTGCTGGCGATCCGGCTCGGGCGAGGAAATCTTGGAGATGGCATCGCATGCCCCCAGTCAAAAATCCTGAATGTTCGTTCAGACTACTGGAAGCACGAGGTGGAAACGAGTCCTCGTGGCGCGCGGCAAAGAATGACAGAGGGTGGGCGAAGTCGGCAACGGTTGCGTGACGGCAGGCCTCAATGGGCCCGCGCGACACAGAATTCGACGACCTCGGCAAGCGCCCGGCGCGCCTCGCTCTCGGGAAAGATGGCGAGCGCATCACGCGCGATGGCGCCATAGTGGCGGGCGCGCTCGATGGTGTCCTCGATCGCGCGGTGGCGGCTCATCAGCTCGATGGCGTGATCGAGATCGCCGTCCTCGATGGTCCCTTCCTGCAGCGTGCGCCGCCAGAAGGTGCGCTCGTCGGCGTTGCCCCGCCGGTAGGAGAGCACGACGGGCAGCGTGATCTTGCCTTCGCGGAAGTCGTCGCCCACCGATTTGCCGAGGCGCGCCTGTTCTCCCGAATAGTCGAGGGCGTCGTCGACCAGCTGGAAGGCGAGGCCGAGGTTCTTGCCGTAGGAGCGCAATGCGGCGGCTTCGTCGGCCGGGCGTTCGGCGATCGAGGCACCGACCTCGGAGGCGGCGGAAAAGAGGGCGGCCGTCTTGGCATTGATGACGGCGAGGTACTCGTCCTCGGTCGTCGCCGTGTTCTTGGCGGCGGCGAGCTGCATCACCTCGCCCTCGGCGATCACGGCGGCGGCGTGCGAGAGGATGCGCAGACACTCGAGCGAGCCGACCTCGACCATCATCTGGAACGACTGGCCAAGCAGATAGTCCCCGACGAGGACGCTCGCCTGATTGCCCCAGAGGAGGCGGGCCGTCTTGCGGCCGCGGCGCAGATCGCTCTCGTCCACGACGTCGTCGTGCAGCAGGGTGGCGGTGTGCATGAACTCGACCGACGCCGCGAGCAGCACGTGGCCGTCGCCGTGATAACCGCAGAGGCGGGCGGCCGCGAGCGTCAGCATCGGGCGCAGCCGCTTGCCGCCCGAGTCGATCAGGTGACGGGCGAGTTCGGGAATGAGGTCGACGTTGGAGTGGGCCTTGTCGATGATGATCGCGTTGACGCGCCCCATGTCCTCCTGGACGAGGGCCAGCAACGGGCGCAAGCTGGCGATCGGGTCGCGCGCGTCATCGATTGAAACGACAACACCCAATGTGCACCTCACTGTCCTGTCGCGTCGCCAATCGGCGTCCGCCGAGCGCCCCGCCGGAGCCAGGCAGCGCCAGGGCCGAGCCAAGGACATCATAACCTTCGCATGTCCTTTTCGGGCAACCAAATATGCCGACAGCCGATCGGGATCAACCCGAGGACGGACGTTGCGGGACAGATCGTGCACGGGGCGATGGTCCGGCGGCCGTGCTCCGGGCGTCGGACGCGCCTGTGACGACCGTTTTGCAGCCGCCGACGAGATTGCGGTGGCGAGCGCGATGGGGCAATCGAGAGGCAGCGACTGCGGCGCCAGCGGAGTTGCGGCGATGCGTGAACTGATCAGGGCCAATGATCCCGTTTTGATCTCTTTCGTCGGAGTTCTGCTCACCGAGGCAGGCATTGCGCATGTGGTGGTGGATCAGAACATGAGCGTGCTCGAGGGCTCGGTCGGAATCCTCGCCGCCCGCGTTCTGGTCGGGCACGGGGAATTCGCAGAGGCCCGAAGGGTTTTGGTCGAAGCGGGCATCGGACACGAAATTTCGCGCTGGGGTGGACCAGCGGAGGACGGCGGGGCGTGAAGGTGGAACGACAGGGCGTGCGGTCCGGGGCCGAGGGCGATGGCGCCGCGCACGGCGAGACGGTCGATGCCTTCCTTGGCGGCCAACTCATGATCCGCCAGCCCGAGGAGGGCTATCGCGCCGGTCTCGATGCCGTGCTGCTCGCGGCAAGTGTCGGCGACTCTCGGGGCGCGGGCGGCCGCCTCGTCGACCTCGGGTCGGGTGTCGGGGTGGTGGCGCTCGCAGCAGCCCGGCGGCTCGAGGGGCTCGAGGCCATCGGTATTGAACTGGCGCCGCGCCTCGTTGCGATGGCGCGCGCGAATGCCGAGGCGAACCAACTCGCCAGCCGGGTCGGCTTCGTTACGGGCGACGTGCTCGAGGCGGGCATCGCCGGGCGGGGGCTGCTCGAGGGGTCACGGTTCTCCGTCGTCACCATCAATCCACCGTTCCACGAATCCGCCAGCATGCGCCTTCCGAAGGCGCCGCTGCGCTCGCTGGCCCATGCCATGCCGATGGCCGATCTCGCCGGATGGATCGAAGCGGCGGCGCGGCTCACGGAGAGGGGGGGCGAATTGATCGTCGTTCATCGGGCTGCCGCGCTCGGGGCCCTCCTTTCCGCGCTCGAGGGCAGGTTCGGTGGTATCGAGGTCCTGGCGCTGCACCCTCGCCGGGGGGCGCCCGCCAAGCGAGTCCTGGTTCGCGCGCGCCGCGCGAGCCGGGCGCCCCTCCAATTGCTCGACGGGGTGGCGTTGCATGTGGACGAAGGCGGCTTTGCCCCCCACATCGACGATGTGCTGCGCCATGGCGTCGCAATGGAGTGGGCGTGAGTGCCGGGGCGCGGCACAGGACGGAGCGGACCATGCTGTCGAGCCTCTTTGACCGAGGACCAGTCGTGCCGGTGCTGCGCATCACCGGCCCCATCGGGCTGGCGACGCCATTGCGCCCGGGGGTTTCGCTCGCCACCATGGCGGGGCTGATCGAGCGACTCTTCAAGGCGGCGCGGCGCAGCGATGCCGTCGCCATCGTCATCAACTCGCCGGGCGGCTCGCCGGTGCAATCGCGGCTGATCTTTAAGCGGATCCGCGATCTGGCGGGCGAGCACGGCAAGAAGGTCTACGTCTTTGCCGAGGACGTGATGGCCTCGGGCGGCTACATGCTGGCGCTCGCGGGCGACGAGATCTGGGCGGACGCCAGTTCCATCGTCGGTTCGGTCGGGGTGATTTCGGCCGGTTTCGGATTCCACAGGGCGATCGAGCGGCTCGGCATCGAACGGCGTGTCTTCACGGCGGGTGAGCACAAGCGACTGCTCGATCCGTTCGAGCCGGCGCGCGAAGACGACGTCAAGCGACTGCGGGCGCTGCAAGACGAGATACACACGATCTTCAAGGACATGGTTCGCGAGCGGCGGGGCGAAAGGCTGGTCGCGCCCGATGCCGACGTCTTCGAGGGGCAAGTCTTTCTCGCACGCGAGGCGGTGCGGCTCGGGCTCATCGACGGGGTCGGCGATCTGCGCACGCGGATGCGGGCAATCTACGGCGACAAGGTACGCCTCAAGGTGGTGACGCGGCGCAGTGGTCTGGTACAGCGCCTCGTCGGCGCCACCATGTTCGGCGAAACGACGGGCGAGGATGCGATCGGGCGGCTCGGCGGGACGGGGCTGACGGATCAGGTCGTTGCGAGCCTCGAGGAACGGGAGCTGTGGTCGCGTTACGGACTTTGAAGGGACGACCCAGCGGCCGGAGCATGGCATACTGGGCTCGCGGACCGCTGGCGCCGTGGCAGAAGATGAGGTGGCAATGCCGCAGCTGATCGCGATCGCGCTGGCGGGGGCCGGGCTCTGGGCCGGCTATCGCTGGCTGCGCAAGGAAAGCAAGCGAATCTCCGAGGATCTGCGCAAGGCCGAAGAGCAAATCGCGCGGCGCAGGTCGGAGTCGATGGCGCCCTCGGGTGAACTCGTGGCCGATCCCGAAACGGGGGTCTACCGCGTGCGCAAGCCGGACTGACGGGCGAGAGGAGCGCGCCGGCGACCGCCCGAGCCGGAGCCCGCCGACACGGTGGCGCAGCGCTTGCGCACGGGCGAGAGACGTTGTCTAAAGACGGCAAGCACCGGCCGACGGATCTCGCACCACGGACCTCGCAAAAATGGCGAAAAGCAAGAAATCGACGGGCCTGGCCGGGGAGCTGGGGCTGGCGCCGGATCGCTCGTTCCAGGATCTCATCCTGACGCTGCAGCATTACTGGAGCCGGCAGGGATGCGTGATCCTGCAGCCCTACGACATGGAAGTGGGGGCGGGCACCTTCCACCCTGCAACGACCCTGCGCTCGCTCGGTCCCAAGCCCTGGCGGGCGGCCTACGTGCAGCCCTCGCGGCGCCCCAAGGACGGGCGCTACGGTGAGAACCCCAATCGGCTGCAACACTACTACCAGTATCAGGTCATCATGAAGCCTTCGCCGGCGGACCTGCAGGAGCGCTATCTCGGAAGCCTCGCGGCGATCGGCATCGATCCCACGTTGCACGACATCCGCTTCGTCGAGGACGACTGGGAGAGCCCGACGCTCGGGGCCTGGGGCCTCGGCTGGGAGGTGTGGTGTGACGGCATGGAGGTGTCGCAGTTCACCTATTTCCAGCAGGTCGGAGGTTTCGACTGCAATCCCGTTTCGGGTGAGCTGACCTACGGGCTCGAGCGCCTCGCGATGTACGTCCAGGGCATCGAGAACGTCTACGACCTCAATTTCAACGGTGGCGAGGGTGCGGCGCGGATCAGCTATGGCGACGTCTTCCTTCAGGCCGAGCAGGAATACTCGCGCCACAACTTCGAGCTGGCGGACACCGAGATGCTGCACCGCCATTTCCGCGACGCCGAGCACGAGTGCCGGTCGCTGCTGGAAAAGGGCGCGCTCGCGGGTGAAGGCCGTGTGCACCACTGCGCTCTGCCGGCCTACGACCAGTGCATCAAGGCGAGCCATGTCTTCAACCTGCTCGATGCGCGCGGCGTGATCTCCGTCACGGAGCGCCAGAGCTACATCCTCAGGGTGCGGGAGCTGGCCAAGGCGTGCGCGGCGGCCTGGCTTTCGACGAGCGGCGGTGGCGCCGGCGAGGAGGCGAATTGATGGAGATCACGAAGGAGACGGTAACGGGGCTGGTGACGCTCGGGGTTCCGGCGCTCGTGCTCGCCTGGCTGCTGCTGCGGCGCATTCCGGCGGTCTCGCTGTTCGCCTCGGCGCTCATTCTGGTCGGGCTCGGCTATCTCGCCGCGAGCGGGGCAGCCGGTGAGGTCGGAGGAGCGGTGCTCGCGCGCGTGCTCGGGGCACTCGGCCACGAGGTCCCATCCTGATGGCCACGAGCAACGGCAAGAGCGCCAACATCTTCGCCGAGCCACCCGGCGTTTCGCTCAGTTTTCCCGGCCCCTGGCCGGATCGGACAGCGCTCGTCACCGCGATCGCCGAGGCCAGTGGCGGATCGGTGCTGGCGGCGGGGGCCGCGATCCACGATACGGTGGGAGACTGGAGCGCACTCTTTGAAGTGTTCGATCCCGATCCGTGGCTCGCCAAGGCCATGGCGAAGGGCTCGGGCGGGGCATTCGACGAGCAGGAGATGGCGAGCCTTTCCGCCCACCGGCTGGTTGCCGGGATCACGATCAGCGATTTCGGCAACGATCTGGCTGGCCGTATCCGACGGTTCTCGCACATCATCGAGGTCGCCGGCGGACTCGGCGTCATGGTCGACAAGTCGGGTGCCGCGCACCCCTTTTCGCGGTGGAACTCGCTGCTCGAGCATGGGGGCCTCGCCAATCTCTATTTCGCCCTCATGGTGCACGTCGAGGATCGCAGCCTCCTGACCTCGTTCGGAATGAAACAGTTCGGCCTTGCCGATGCCGCCATCGGCGATCCGCAGGAGGTCGACGGTGACCTCGCGGACCTGATCTTCCGGTTCAACGCCTACCGGATCGCCGAGACGCCGACGCTCTCCGACGGGCAGACCTTCTCGGTCGAGGAGGGGGCGCCGCGCTATCGCCTCAGGCTGCAGGAGGATGGGCGATACCCGCAGGACCATTTCTATTACAATCCCCATGGCGTCTGGCGGCTCGATCCGCTCGAGAGCTGACCCGACCCGGGTCCTGCCAGCCCCTCCGCAGTCCGGCCGCGGCCGAAAAATCCAGGTAGTGCCCCGATGTCCGAACTCCTGATCGAGCTGTTCTCCGAGGAAATCCCCGCACGCATGCAGGCGCGCGCGGCCGAGGACTTGCGTTCGCTCGTGGTCAAGGGCCTCGCCGAAGCGGGGATCGCGGCCGGCGAGGGGGAGGCCCATGCGACGCCGCGCCGCCTCGCGCTGGTGCTCTCGGGGCTTGCCCGCAAGGCGGAGGACGTCGTCGAGGAGCGGAAAGGGCCGCGGGTCGGTGCGCCGGACAAGGCGCTCGAGGGGTTCCTTCGTGCCGCCGGGCTCGGCTCGATCGGTGAGGCCGAAGTCGTCAACGATCCAAAGAAGGGCGACTTCTATGTCGCGCGGATCGAAAAGACGGGACGCGCGACGCGGGACATCCTCGCCGAACTGGTGCCGGACGTGATCGCGCGCTTTCCCTGGCCGAAGTCGATGCGCTGGGGGAGTGGAAAGCTCGCCTGGGTGCGGCCATTGCAGGGCATCGTCTGCATCTTCGATGGCAAGGTCGTGCCATTCGAGGTGGCAGGGATCGAAAGCGGGGCGACGACGCGGGGGCACCGGTTTCTCGCCCCGGAGGCCTTCGGTGTCGCGGACTTCAAGGACTACAGGAGGGGGCTGAAGGCCGCCAAGGTGCTGCTCGATGCGCGCGAGCGCGCCGAGGAGATTGCCGCTCAGGCGCGCAAACTGGCGCAGGAGGCGGGCTTGAGGCTCGTCGAGGAGCCGAGGCTTCTGGAGGAAAACGCTGGCCTCGTCGAATGGCCGGTCGTTCTGATGGGCCGCTTCCGTGAGGAGTTCCTCGAGGTGCCGCCGGAGGTGCTCATGACCTCCATGAAGGCGCACCAGAAGTGCTTTTCGCTCTGGGATCCGAAAACCGGAAAGCTCGCCAGCCGCTTCATCCTCGTCTCGAACATGAAGGCCACGGACAAGGGAGCAGCGATCATCGCCGGCAACGAGCGGGTCATCGAGGCGCGGCTCTCGGATGCCCGCTTCTTCTGGCGCCAGGATCTCGCACGCCGCCTCGAGCCCATGCACTTCGAGCTCAAATCGGTCACCTACCACGAGCGGCTCGGCACGCAGTGGGAGCGGATGGAACGGGTGCGCGAGCTTGCGCGCGCCATCGCGCCCGCCGTCGATGCCGAGGCCGACAAGGCGGGACGCGCCGCCGAACTCGCCAAGGCGGACCTCGTTTCCGGCATGGTCGGCGAGTTCCCTGAATTGCAGGGCCTCATGGGCCGCTACTACGCCGAAGCAGAGAAAATTGATGGCGACATCGCGCACGCCATCGAGGAGCATTACATGCCGCGCGGGGCGGCCGATGAGGTGCCGACGCGGACGGTCTCGGTCGCCGTTGCGCTGGCGGACAAGCTCGATCTCTTGACCGGGTTCTGGGCCATCGGGGACAAGCCGACCGGCTCGGGTGATCCCTACCAGCTGCGCCGCGCGGCGCTCGGCGTCATCCGCATCTGCATCGAGAACGACTTGCGGCTCGGCTTGACCGAGCGACTGGTCGTCGCCATGCGCGCCAACGTGCTCGCGATGCTGCACACGCTCGAAGAGGGCATGCGGCAGGCTGCGATGGGGCATTGGAGCGAGGATCTCGGAGCCTGGGTCGACGAGCGGCCGTCGTTCGAGGAGAAGTGGGACAAGCTCATCGGGCGCCTCACCGGAAATCCGAGCCCGACAGCGCGCGAGCGTGAGGACGTCGCCGATCTTCTTTCCTTCTTCATCGAGCGGCTCAAGGTCTACCTGCGCGACCAGGGGGCGAGGCACGACCTCATCGACGCCATCCTGGCGGTCGGGGCGCAGGACGACATCGCCCTCATCGTCAAGCGGCTCGGTGCGCTCGGTGGCTTCCTCGAGACCGAGGACGGGGCCAACCTGCTCGCCGGCGTCAAGCGGGCGGCGAACATCCTGCGCATCGAGGAAAAGAAGGATGGCGCGGCCCACGACGGTCCCGTCGAGGCGCGGCTGCTCGTCGAGCATGCCGAGCGCGAACTGGACGAGGCGATCGCAAAGGTCGAACTCGATGTCCGCAAGGCGAACGACGTCGAGAACTTCACCGGCGCGATGCGGGCGCTTGCCGAGTTGCGGGCACCGGTCGATGCGTTCTTCGAGCGGGTCAAGGTCAACGCCGACGATGCGGCCATCCGGGCGAACCGGTTGCGATTGCTCAACCGCATCCGCGCGGCCACGCACGGCGTTGCCGAATTCTCGCGCATCGAGGGCTGAGGCGCAGGCTCGGGCCGGCAGCTCGGCTATTCAGCGGCGGCGGAACAGCCAGGCGAGAACCAGCCAGCAGACGATGGTGCCGGCAACCAGGATGGCGAGGCGGTTCATCGGCGAACGCTCGAGGATGCCGGACTGGAAGATGTATCGGGCGCCGGTGGTGGCACAGAAGTAGCCGCCGGTCACCGCCAGGATCACCCGCACCAACTGGCCAAAGAAGCTCGAGCCGGAGCGCGGGCGCTCGGCGCGTCCGGTTGCCGCGCTCGCCGTCGTCGGGGCGTTGCCCGAGCCACGGACACGCTCGAGGATGAGAGCGGTCAGGACGCCCCCGACCACCGTCAGGATCAGCTCGTTCAGGATCGGCATGGCCGAAGCTCCATTGAACTACTCGTCACGAACCAGGCGCAGGATGCGCGCTCCGATCTGGGCGCGCTGTGGTTGGATTTCGACGGCAGGGCACTCCAGGATGATGTGATGCACCGCCCGGTGGATATCGTCGATGCTGCGGTCCACCATCAGCTCGCGCAGCTCGTGTTCGTTCTCGGCAACGACGTAATCGCCATGGGCATCGACGGCGATCCAGATGCTCAGTTCGATCGTGCCCGCCATGCCAGCCTCTCTTTGCCGTGACCCCGTGCCACTCTCGGTGACGCCCATCCGCGGCGGCGTCAAGGCGGCACTGGCGTGCTGCCGTCGCGGCCGCCGCCGTTCGCGCCAAGGGCGTTGACAGGGCTTGCGGATTCCAGCATGCAACCGGCACGCTTCGCCGCATGGTCGGAGCCGGTCCTGTTCTCGATCCTTATCGATTGTCGACAACGCTCTGCGGCGGCCCGGTCGCCGCACAGTCCGGAGGCACCGGCCATGGCGCAATCCAGCGCGCTGCTCTTCGTCTACGGCACGCTCACCACGGCCGTCGCCCACCCCCTCGGGGAGTTCTTGCGCGAAAACGGTGTGCCGGCCGGGCGTGGCAGTTTCGCCGGGCGGCTCTATGTGATCGACGATCCGGACGATCGCGGTGTCAGCAGCTATCCGGGCGCCGTGCTCTCGTCGGTGCCGGGCGAGCGCGTCCATGGCGAACTCTACGAGATCGCCCAGCCGGCTGTCGTGCTCGAGAGGCTCGACGCCTACGAAGCCTGTTCGCCGGCGTTTCCCGAGCCCCACGAATTCGTGCGGCGGATGATCGGCGTCGATGTCGGGCTGGGCCGCCAAGTCGAGGCATGGACGTATCTCTATAATTTCGAATGGAATCTCGCGACCGCGATCCATCTGCCCGGCGGGCGGTATGGTGGTGAGGTTTGGGAGCCGATGGCGCTGCGCGCAGGCAGCGACCTTCGCACCGGATCGCGTTAGGCGGGCTGCCCATGCGGCGGCGGACAGGCGGTCCGGTGAGGTCGGCATGAGCGATCGCGACGATCTCGATGCCATCATCGCTGGCGGTAAGCGGGCACTCGCAGCTGCCCTGACGCGTATCGAGACCGCGTTTACGAGTGAGGCCGTCACGCGTCTGCTCGATGCCGCGGAGCGACGGGCGAAGGGGCGCACGATCGGCCTGACGGGTCCGCCCGGTGTCGGCAAGTCCACGCTCACCGATGCGCTGGTGCGCCGATACAGGGCGGACCGTCTCACCGTCGGTGTCCTGGCGGTCGATCCCTCGTCACAGCGCAGCGGCGGCGCGCTGCTCGGCGACCGCACGAGGATCACAACGGCGGCGGGCGATGACGGGGCGTTCGTTCGCTCGCTGGCCGCACGCGGTGCGCTCGGCGGTTTGTCGGATGTGACCTTCCCGAGCCTCGTGCTGATGCGGGCGATTTTCGATCGGGTGATCGTCGAAAGTGTCGGGGTCGGGCAGTCGGAGGCCGACATCCGTGGTGTCACGGACACCGTCGTGCTCTGTGTGCAGCCCGGATCGGGCGACAGCCTGCAATTCATGAAGGCCGGGATCATGGAGATCCCCGACATCGCGGTGGTGACGAAGGCCGATCAAGGACCTCTGGCCGAGCGGGCGCTCGGAGAACTCGCGGGCGCGCTCTCGCTCGGTTCGGGGGAGGAACGGCGGGTGCCGGCACTCGCCATTTCAGCGACCACCGGGGCGGGGCTCGACGATCTGGTCGCGGCACTCGAGGCGCACTGGAGCGCGATTTCTGCCCGGGATGGCGCGGGGGCGATCCGCCGGGCCCAGTCGGTCGCCTGGCTCGAGCGCCGGATCGAGCGCGAGTTCGGTGCCCGTGGGCTGGCTGGCGCGCGCGGTTTTCTCGAGCCGTTGGCTGACGAGGGGCCGTTCACGACCGCCCGCCGTGTCGGTGCATTGCTCACCGCCGCTCTCGAAGCCGGACTGGAGCGGGCGGCGCAGGAGGCCGGGCGCGGCGGCGGTGCGGCTCGTTAACCATCCGGCAAGTTCGCCGGGGTTTCATGGACCATGTCGAGATGGAACCGTGGGGTGCGGGCGCCTTCGGCGCGGCGGCCACGGACGACATCAGCGGGTGGTTCGGCGATGGTTGGCGTTGTTCGCTCGAGGGCCGGAATGGCTCTTTTTTCGTCTTCGCTCCTGGTGGTGGCGGGGCTTGCTGGCTACGTCGCCGGCCGCGAGGATCTGGCGGCGAGGCTGAAGGTGACGGTCGAGGCGCGCCTTAGCGGGCCTGGCAGCGACCACCCGCGACGTGCGGCCTCGCCCCACGGCGTCATCGGGCCCATTCCGCCGGCCGGGGAGGCCCTTTTCTCGCGGGCGGGCAAAGGCCCGCGTGCCGACCAGCTTCCGGCGATCGAAGGCTTCGAGCGGGTGATGTTCGCGGCGGGCGCGGTGCCGGAGGCACGTTCGGACGTGCGGTCGGTCCGTGCGGCTCCCGAGCGTTTCGACATCATCGAAACGCGGCAAACGGCGCAACTGAGTGCCGAATCCGTCGGCTGCCTCGCCCGGCTCATCTACCACGAGGCAGGCACCGAACCGGTCCGGGCCCAGATCGCCGTCGCGCAGACGGTCATGAATCGCGTGCGCAGCGATTACTTTCCGGCCGATGTGTGCGGCGTGGTCTTCCAGGGAGCGGAAAAGGGCGAGGCCGGCTGCCAGTTTCTTTCCTCCTGCCACCCGACCACGGTCAGGGCGATCGACGAGCGTCTGGTGGCGCTGGCGCGCGACGTCGCCGAGAGCGTCCTGTCGGGTCGAGCGCGCATCGATGGCCTCGATGACGCAACGCACTTCCATTCGGTCGAGGGGACCGCGTCATGGGCCCTCGGCATGACGCGGCTTGCGCAGGTGGGAAGTCTCGTCTTCTATCGCGCGGATTTCGTTCCCCACGAGGAGGCGAGACAGGACCAGGGCATCGGTCAATAGTCCGGTCGTGGCTGTTCGTTTCCGACGGTTCAATCGTCGGAAAGGTCCGAAAGGCCGCGCCCGATCGCGCGACCGGGGTCGGGCATCGGCAGGCGCGGCATCATGAGCAGCAGGATGAGGGCTGGCGGGAAGAAAAAGCAGAACGTGGCCCAGGTGTCGGCGCTGCGGTTGCGGCGCATCGCGAAGATGAATCCGAGTATCGCGCATCCGATCATGCTGCCGCCGACCAAGGTAATCACTGCGGCTACACTCATTTCGGCCACTCCCATCCTGCGGGCCAGGCAATCCGTGCCCTAGCCCCAATGGGTCATGCACACTGCTCAACTAGGTTCACGAGACGGTGAAATCAAGGCCGAGGTCGAGCGCGGGCGCCGAATGGGTCAAGGCCCCGACCGAAACGAGGTCCACGCCGGTCGCCGCGATCGCAGCGATGCTGGCGAGGTTCACGCCGCCGGAGGCTTCGGTTATGAGGCGTCCGGCGACCCGCTCGACGGCTTGGCGAAGCGTCGCTGGGTCCATGTTGTCGAGCAGGACCGCGTCGACGTCGTGGCCGAGAACCCGCTCGAGTTGCGCAAGGTCGTCGACCTCGACCTCGATCTTGACGAGATGGCCGACATGACGACGGGCGCGGGTGATCGCCTCGTCTATTCCGCCTGCGAAGGCGATGTGGTTGTCCTTTATGAGGATCGCATCGTCGAGGCCGAAACGGTGGTTCATGCCGCCACCGGCGCGAACCGCGTATTTCTCGAGGGCGCGCAGGCCGGGCGTGGTCTTGCGGGTGTCGATGATATGGGCCCGCGTTCCGGCGACCGCATCGACGTATTTGCGGGTGAGAGTGGCGATGCCGGACAGCCTGATCAGGTAGTTGAGAGCAGTGCGCTCGGCGGTGAGGATGGCGCGGGCATTGCCCGTCACGCGGGCGATGGTGGCTCCGGCCTCCACCGCGCTCGCGTCGGGGCGTTCGACGGTGATGGCTGCCCCGGGATCGAGCGCGCGAAAGGCGGCTATCGCGAGTTGAAGACCGGCGATCACGCCGGGCTTGCGTGCGACGATGGCGGCCGAGAGCCTCGCTTCTGGCGGCACGATCGCATCGGTCGTCAGGTCACCGGCGCGGCCGAGATCTTCGGCGAGCGAACGGGCGACCGCTTCGTCGACGATGTGGCGCGGAAGGGTCGGAGTCATTGGAGGTCCTCGCAGTGTGGTGCCACGGCAGGTGCGTCGACGGGCAAACGGCCAGGGGCCGACCCGTCATGGCAGGCATTCTGCGCCCGACATCGCGAACGCATTGCGGATCAGCTGGTTGGTGAGACGACTGTGCCGCGGTGCCATCGCCGCGGCCGGGTGGTCGGCACGGTAGTGGGCGCCGGTGCTCTCTTTGCGCTCGAGGGCGGCGAGTGCGATCACGCCGGCGAGCCGCGCCATCGGCTGGTGAAGGCCAGGACGCGTGTCGTTCGCAATCGCGAGCAATGCGCAGAGAGCGGATTGCAATCCCTCGCCGGTGCGCACGACACCGACATCGCGGGTCATGATCCGGCGAACCTCCCGCACCAGCGGGGCATCGGCGGGCTCGTGTCTCTGGGGGGCGGCGGGCGTCGTGATCACCGGGGGGGCGAGCGGGCGCGCCCGGCCGTGATGGGCGGCGATGTCCTCGGCCACGCGGGCTCCGAGCACGACCGCTTCGAGAAGCGAGTTGGAGGCGAGCCGGTTGGCACCATGGAGACCCGTCGAGGCGACCTCGCCGACAGCCCAGAGGCCCGGCACCGAGGTGCGGCCGAAGAGGTCGGTCTCGATGCCACCCATGTGGAAGTGCTCGGCGGGGGCGACCGGAATGAGGTCGATCGCGGGATCGATGCCGGCGCGGGCGCAGTGCGCATGGATGGTCGGAAAGGCGCTGGCAAAGCGCGCGCCGATCGCCTGGCGACAGTCGAGGAATGCACCGCGACCGGCCGTGATCTCCGCAAAGACGGCGCGTGCGACGACGTCGCGGGGGGCGAGGTCGGCGTCCGGATGGTGGGCGGCCATGAAACGGCGGCCGGATCGATCGACGAGCACCGCGCCCTCGCCACGAAGGGCTTCGGAGGCGAGCGGTGCGGGATCGAGGCCGACGTCGATGGCCGTTGGATGGAACTGGACGAACTCCATGTCGGCGAGGGTGGCGCCGGCTTCGAGCGCCATGAGGAGGCCGGTGCCGCGCGCGTGCGGTGGGTTCGTCGTCAGCTGATAGAGCTGGCCGATGCCGCCGGTCGCGAGCACGATGGCGTTGGCGCGGATTTCGGCCCGGCCACTGCTGGCAGCGGAGCTGCGCGCGGTGCGAAGGCCGGTGGCGACGCCCTCCCGGCAGAGGATGCCATGTGCCGAAACGCCCTCGAGGACGCGGATCGAGGGGGTGGCACGAACGGTCGCGATCAGCGCCTGCATGATGGCGGCGCCGGCCCGGTCGCCCGAGACACGGACAATCCGCTTGGCCGAGTGGGCGGCTTCGCGCGAGAGCACGAAATGGCCGGCAAGGTCGCGATCGAAGGGGACGCCGTAGCGCAGCAGGTCACGGATGCGGTCGGGCGCTTCGCTCGCGACGGTGCGCGCGACCTCCGGGTCGACGAGCGGACCGCCGGCAGCCATCGTGTCGGCGGCGTGGGCCTCGGGGCTGTCGCCCTCGCCGACGGCGGCCGCGATACCGCCTTGCGCCCAAGTGCTCGAGGCGCCTTCGCCGAGCGGGGCGGGGGTCAGAACCGTGACGGGCAGGGGGGCGAGGCGCAACGCTGTGAAGAGGCCGGCGAGCCCCGCCCCGACGATCACGATGCCGTCGCCCGCCTCAGCCATCGCCTGGTCCTCCGATTGGCTCGAGACCTCGGGGCCGGGAGCCGCGGGGCCGGCCGTCGTCCTCGGGTGAGGATCACGGCCGGCCGCCTCTCACCCGATTAGTGGGTGAGGTTGACCATGCGTTCGACGGCCTGGCGCGCCCTGGCGGCGACCGCGGGATCGACGGTCACCTCCTCGCGCATGTAGACGAGCGCCTCGAGAACCTTTTGGAGGGTAATGCGCTTCATGTGCGGGCAGAGGTTGCACGGCCGGATGAACTGAACATCGGGCGTCTCGGCCGCGACATTGTCGCTCATCGAGCATTCGGTCACCATCAACACCTTGGCGGGCCGATTGGTCTTGACCCAATCGATCATGCCCGAGGTCGAGCCCGTAAAATCGGCCTCGTCGATCACCTCGGGCGGGCACTCGGGATGCGCGATGATGCGGATCCCAGGGTTGGCCTCGCGGTACTCGCGCAGTTCGGCCGCAGTGAAGCGCTCGTGGACCTCGCAATGGCCCTTCCAGGTCAGGATCTCGACCTTGGTGTTGCGGGCGACATACTGGGCCAGGTACTCGTCGGGGATCAGCAGGACGCGCGGCGCACCGAGTGATTCCACGACTTTGACGGCGTTCGAGGAGGTGCAGCAGATGTCGCATTCCGCCTTCACGGCGGCCGACGTGTTGACGTAGGTGACGATCGGCACGCCCGGATAGGCCTCGCGGAGCAGGCGGACGTCCTCGGCGGTGATCGAATCGGCGAGCGAGCAGCCGGCCCGGCTGTCGGGGATCAGCACCGTCTTTTCCGGGTTCATCAGCTTCGACGTCTCGGCCATGAAGTGGACGCCGCACTGGACGATCACGTCGGCGTCGACGCGTGCGGCCTCGCGGGCGAGTTGCAGCGAATCGCCGACGAAATCGCCGATGCAATGGAAGATGTCCGGCGTCATGTAGTTGTGCGCCAGGATAACGGCGTTGCGCACCTTCTTGAGCTTGTTGATGGCATGTATCGTCGGCGCCAGAGCCGGCCATTCGATGCGCGGGATCACGGTCTCGACGCGCTCGTAGAGGTGCGCGGTCTCGCGCTCGACCTCTGGCGTCCAGACGAGTTCCGGCATCTCCAGCGACTTGAAGCGGCGGGTCTTGCCCGTCGTGCGGTCGACCATCGAAAGCTCGGTCATATTCACCTCCTCAGCCCCACCAGGGCGGGGCATCGCCCGTTGCCGGGCCTAGCGTCGACCAAGAATACTCAGTTTGAGTATATCTTGGGTCTTAAATTAGCCGGCTCGCCGGCCGGCCTCGCGAAGCGCCCTTTCGACACCCGTTTGTGACAATCATATGGACCAATCGACAGGAAATGCAATCGGTCCGGCCACAAACAATCGCGAGGTTCGGATAGGCAGGTGCGTCATCGAGGCCGCGAGTGGCACCCGCTTTGCGGGCGCTTGGCGCTGCACTTCAACGACTTCGTCGAAGACCGGCGGATGGCGCGCGCATTCGATGGCGCGCCATGCGTCCAAAGCATGTGGGTCAGACGTTCACCGCATGAACGCGCACGCCCGGCGCCGGGCGCTCCAGGAGCACTTCGCGCCTGAACCTGAAGAGCTTGGCGGGTCTGCCGCCGGTCTTGGCTCGAACCTCGCCGGTCGGAACGACGAGCCCACCATTCTCGACGAGGCGACGGAAGTTCTGCTTGTGGAGGTGACTGCCGAGAATGGCCTCGACGGTGCGTTGCAACTCGAACAGCGTGAACTCGGGCGGCATCACCTCGAAGATCACCGGCCGGTATTTGATTTTCGCGCGCAGACGGCTCATGGCCGTGGCGAGAATCCGGCGATGATCGAACATCATCGGCTGGCCGAAGGCCGGCAGGTCGGCCCAGCGGTGCGCGGCGGGTCGGCCATCCTCGCGGGCTTCGCGAACGAGACCGGCTTCGTAGAGCAATTCGTAGCGGTCGAGGGCCTTTTCCTCGTCCCAGCTCGCGCCATCGATGCCGAAACAAATCTTCAGCCGATCGATCGGACGCATCGGCTGATGGGCCCGCGTGGCGGCTTCCGGTGATTCGCACCAATCCCGAAGCCGCGGCAGCATCTCGCGGGTGATAATATCCGGCTTGCCGTTGCGCCAGTCTTCCCAAGGGAAAAATGCGTACCAGCTGCGCCAGGCGCCGCCCGATTGCACGGTCGGCTCCGGCATGCGGGTCAAGGCGACGTAACCGATCGAGACGACGTGCGGTTGCTTGCTCGTGGCCTCCGTCAGCCGACCGCGATCGGCGAACGTGTAGAGCTGCTCGACGAAGCCGAGGTTCAGCCCCGATTGTTTGGCCACCCATGTGCGCAGCCCCGTCTCGAGCGTGCGGTGATCTCGCGGCGAAAAGGGGCCGTTCGGCAGGGAATCGTAGCGCGCCGAGGCGGTGCCCGTGCGCACGGTCAGGATCTGCGGATCACCGCCATCGACGGCTCCGATCGCGGCGGTCAATCCGATTTCGAGTGTTGCTGCGGTCACTCCGGATTCCCATGCAATGGTGTTGGGCACGTTCATCGTTGTCCTTTCGGGTCCATCGCAGCCGACCGTCTCGTACAACTCAGCACCTGCGTGGCGTCCCGCCACACACACCCGCTTTCGCCGTATAGTTAAAACACATTTTGCTCAGATTTAGGCGAGTCGTAAAGGGCGTCAGGACACCATGGGGCTCCAGCCAATGTTCGCGCGGAAATATCAAGCGGTTGTTCAGAAAACTGATGTTGCCGCCCGGTGCGGAATCTCGATGCCGCGGGTCGAAATTCCAGCGGTGGGGAACATTGTGGCGAATCGACGTCACATTTCAGAGGCTGCCGGCTGGCGGGGATGCTCGCCGGCGGGCCATCACACCTCCAGGGGAAAGAGAAACGGTGTGGCCTCGGATGTCGGGGTTCCGGCCCCGATCGCCTCGACGGCGCGCACCATGCGCCCGTCGCGGCCGAGGATGCGGTCCGCATTGGTGACGAGCAGCCGATTGGGGTAGGCCGACGGCGAAGCGGATCGAAGCGCCAGCGCGAGCGCCATCTCGTCACGGTCGGGCAGAAGGGCGCACGCGATGGTGAATGCCGCGGCGGTCGATCGGCTGATCCCCGCCCAGCAGTGTACGACCATGGGCTCCGTGCGGTCCCATCGCTCGGTGAATGCCAGTAGCTGTTCGACATGCTCGGCGTCCGGGGTGACGAGGCCGTCGGTCGGCCGGACGATGTCGTTCATCGAAAGCCGCAGATGGTTGGCAGGGGAGATGAAGGCCGGCGTCGCGGGCATCATGCGTTCGTTGATGAGGCTCACGAGGTGGCGGGCGCCCGAGCGAACGAGGGTTTCGTCCACCGCGCTCAGCGGGCAGACGTGGAGGCAGGACTGACGCTGCTCTGGGTTCCGGATCGCCATCCTGGTCACTGTGCCGTCCGTCGTTTGCCACCCCAGCCGGCCCCGCCCCCGCCACGTCCGAGGACGGTGCAGCCGGTTCGTCTCATATGTGCCGGTTCAAAGCCTCGAAACGCTCCATGAAGGCGCGCCCGGCGCTCTCGGAATCGAGCGGCGTGAGCTTTTCCAGTTGCCGCCGCAGTTCACTCGGCAGGTCGGGCGGCGCCCTGAAAATCGCAAGAGCCTCATCCGGAGAAAATCCAGCAACGCCCCTCGCCTCATAATACGCGCTGATGCGGTCGGCGGACTTGATCGCCTCAAGGTGGGCGGCGTTGGGCGGGCTCGGCAGATCGAAGCGCACAAGGACAGCGGCGAAGATACGCCGCTCGACGGCCTTGTAGTCGTCTCCGATCGCGGCCTTGAAGGGGCTGATGAGATCGCCCACGACATATTCGGGAGCGTCGTGGAGGAGGGCCGTCAGGAGCAGGGGCCGGCTGCGCTCGGTAGCGGGCGAGAGATGACGGACGATCGCCTCGACCAGCAGGCTGTGCTGGGCGACGGAGAGGGCATGGGGCCCGTGGGTCTGGCCGTTCCAGCGCGCCACACGGGCGAGGCCGTGGGCGATATCCTCGATGGCGATATCACCCGGCGAGGGATCGAGGAGGTCGAGGCGGCGGCCGGACAGCATGCGCTGCCAGGCCCTCGGAACCTCTGGTGACGTGACGGTCGGCGAGTGCTTCGATCGTGATGCCATCGGACTCCAAATCCGGTTTCGCGCCAGCCGGTGCCATGCCCGGCCTCAGGGCGCCGTCACGCCCGTTGACGGCGCCTGCGCACGTAGGCCGCAATTTCGAAGGCGAGCCATAATACGACGACGAGGGCGGCGATCGGCAGAGTCGCGAGCGCCAGCCAACCCATGACGAACATCGAATAGAGAGTGTTCCCCCAATCGAGCCCGCCGATCCGACAGGGATTGGGGAACCCCTCGTGCAGGGTGCAGTCGTAGGTCCCGGCGAGCGCGGACGCGATCAGGACGGAAAAGACCGGCAGGAGTGCCAGGAAGAGGATCAGTCCGGCGATGAAGCGGAACCTGCGCATGGGGAGGGGACTCTCGGTACGGGGTTCGTTTCGACTGTGTCGGCGGGTTTCGGCGCCTGGCGAGCGCGGCAATCGCTCGGCCCTTGGTCATTCTGGCGACGCCGGACTTCTCGCGTCCAGCATACGCGAAACGACGGCCGCCTGCAGCTCCCCGCAGGGGCCATGGCGCCGACAACTCGCGAGGTGGTCGTTGACGAGGCCGCACGACTGCATCAAGGCATAGACCGTGGTCGGGCCGACGAAACGAAAACCATTTTTTTTCAATGATTTCGATATGGCGATCGAGGTCGGGGTCGAGGCTGGCACCTCGCTCATGGCGACGATGGCGGGGCGCGGCGGCTGCTCCAGGACGTGGTTCCAGAGGAGGCGGCTGAGGTTAACGCCTCGCTCCGCCAGGGAGAGGAATGCGCGGGCATTGTCGACCGTGGCGGCAATTTTCAGCCGGTTGCGTACGATGCCCGGGTCGGCCTCGAGGGCGGCGAGCTTGGCCGGCGTGTAGCGCGCGATACGCTCGGGATCGAAACCGTCGAAGACGTTTCGGAAGTGCTCGCGCTTGCGCAGGATCGTGATCCAGGAAAGGCCGGCCTGGAAGCCTTCCAGAACCAGCTTTTCAAAGAGATCGCGATCGCTCGTGCGAGGTACGCCCCATTCCTCGTCGTGATAGCGCCGATAAAGGGGGTCCTCGCCCGGCCAGGGGCAGTCGGTCGCAGGATGACTCACGATGCGTCTCCGCAATCTCCTGGCCCGCTCGTTGCCGCGACCGCTTCGAGCTCGCCTGCGAGCCAAGGTACGGCGCGCACGTCGATCGCGACGTCGCCGGCGGTCATCGTCTCGCCTGCGGTGCGGGCGCGGGCGAGACGGTCGAGACGCAAGGTGGCGATCGCGAGGCCCCTGCTGGAGGAGCCGAGCGTGCCGATGGCGACCGAGCCGGCGCGGATTTTGGTACCTGCCGGCGGCAGCGGCGCGCCGTTCGGGCGCGCTTCGACGGCGACGGTGCGCGTGCGGATGGTCGCCTTGTGACGCATGCGCGAGACGACCTCCTGACCGACGTAGCAGCCCTTCTTGAAGTCGATCCCGCCGAGCAGGTCGTAATCGACGTCGTGTGGATAGACCTCGTTCGGCGCATAATCGTGGGTCAGCTCGGGAACGCCCTGGAGGACGCGGTGGTGGTGGTAGTCGGCGAGGCGCGCCTCGGCGAGTAGGGCGCTGCTTCCGGCGATCCGCTCTGCGAGGCCGACGCCGGCCGTAGCGAGCGTGTCGGGGTGGGCGGCAACGCGTCTGCCCAAGGTCTCGAGGCGCGGGTCCCGGAAGGCCATGACGTCATCCGGTAGTGACGCCGGTGGGCCGAGGTCGCCCTCCTCGCTCCAGATCGCCGCGACCGCCAATTGATCGCTGGCGTCGGCGATCTCGACCTTGGCACGGAGGCGGTAGAACCCGAGGCGCTTGACGAGATCGCCGACGAGCGGGCGTGGGCAGTCGAGGTAGAACTCCCGGTCCCACTTCCAGACGAGGAAGTCGAATAGCACCTTGCCCTGCGGCGTCAGCAATCCGGCGAAGCGGATCGTCATGAACTCCTCGAGCCCGTCGACGGCATTCGTGACGAGACCGTTGAGGAAGCCGGCGGCGTCGGGGCCGGACACGCGGACCATCGCCCGGTCATCGAGCAGGGTCCACTTGCGTTCGGCTGGCATCAATGTGCGCTCCTCAACGATGGCACGATCGACACGATCCCGCGGCGCGGAGCGTCCGCATTCGCGTGGATCGCGGCCTTTTCATGCACGCGCGCAAGACTTACGTTAGGGGCGTGGGCCTTTCAAGCGTGCCTGCGTTCGTGTCACCCGGGGGAGTGCGATGCAAGAGCACGTCGATCTGCTGGTCAGTGGCGGCACCGTCGTCAATCACGACGGCACCCACGAGGCGGACATCGCCATCGCGGAGGGCCGCATCGTCGCGCTCGGGCGCGCGGCGCGGGACGTCAAGCCGGCCCGAACGATCGACGTGCGGGGGCTGCATATCCTGCCCGGTGTGATCGACACCCAGGTGCACTTTCGCGAGCCGGGTGGCGAGCACAAGGAGGACCTCGAAAGCGGCAGCCGGGCGGCGGTGCTGGGCGGCGTGACCGGGGTCTTCGAGATGCCGAACACGAACCCGACCACGACTAGTGAGGAGGCGCTGGCGGACAAGCTCGCCCGCGCGCACCATCGCATGCACTGCGATTTCGCGTTCTACGTCGGTGGAACGCGGGAAAACGCAGCGGACGTCGGACGCCTCGAGCGGCTCGCCGGGGCAGCCGGCATCAAGGTTTTCATCGGCTCCTCGACGGGTA
Source organism: Hyphomicrobiales bacterium (assembly GCA_016125495.1). NCBI lineage: Bacteria > Pseudomonadati > Pseudomonadota > Alphaproteobacteria > Hyphomicrobiales > Hyphomicrobiales bacterium. The sequence goes on from WGLQ01000002.1 coordinate 348,458, forward strand.
ACCTGCTGGTCGAGGACGATGGCGGACTGGAGGCCGTGGTCTCGCGAATCTCACGGCGCGCGGCCTTCCACTGCGAAGACGAACCACGCCTCAGGGAGCGCGCCGGGCTCAGAATCCCGGGAGATGCCTCCAGTCACCCCGTGTGGCGGGACGAGGAGGCGGCGCTCATCGCGACGCGCCGGCTCGTCGAGATGGCCACGCGGCTCGGCAAGCGCGTGCATGTGCTGCACATCTCGACCGGCGAGGAAATGGCCTACCTCAAGGCCCATCGCCACGCGGCGAGCGTCGAGGTGACGCCGCACCACCTGACACTCGCGGGCGAGGAGGCCTATGAACGGCTCGGGACCCTGGCGCAGATGAACCCGCCGGTGCGAGGTTCGCGTCATCGCGAGGCGATTTGGCGTGCACTCGCGGATGGTGTCGTCGATGTGCTCGGCTCCGACCACGCCCCGCACACGCTCGAGGAAAAGGCCAAGCCCTACCCGCAATCTCCCTCCGGCATGCCGGGCGTGCAGACCCTGGTGCCGGTCATGCTCGACCACGTCAACGGTGGCAAGCTGTCGCTCGAGCGCTTCGTCGATCTGACCAGCCACGGGCCACAGCGCCTCTTCGGCATCGCCGGCAAGGGGCGGATCGCGGCCGGCTACGACGCGGACCTGACCATCGTCGATTTGAAGCGCCGCCAGCGGATCACCAATGATTGGATCGCCTCGCGCTGCGGCTGGACACCCTACGACGGCATGGCCGTGACAGGCTGGCCGGTCGGCACGTTCGTGCGTGGCCGGCAGGTGATGTGGCAGGGCGAGATCGTCGAGGCGGGGGTCGGCGAAGCGATCGATTTCCACGGACTGACGGTGCCCAGGCGATCCGTCGGCTGATCGCATCCGAAGGCGCGGCCCGATCCGGCCGTTCGATCAATCGCCATTCGGCGGTGTGAAGGACAGCCAGACCCCATCCTCGGAAATGGCGACCTGCCAGCCGGTATAGCGGCCGGCCGCCAGCATGGTTCCCGCCTCGTTCGGGCTCGCGACCTGGAGAAGTGCGACGATATCCTCGCCGCTCGCGCTTTGCAGGTCGACGTCGACGAGGTAGGGGAAGACATAGACACGGGCGCTGTTCTCGGTCCGCTCGGCGGGCGGCAGCGCGAGAACGGCGGCGAGACGCGCCAGAACCAGCCGGCCGGAGAACGCGGGATCGTGGCGCTGCCAGGCTTCGACGGCGCCAGCGGGCGTTGCGATGCCCGGCCCGAAGTCCGGCGGCAGTTCGTTGAGTTCGACAACCGCCAAGAGCGCCTCGAAGCTGCCGGAGAGGGCCGCATCCACGATCGCGTTACGCATCTCCTCGGCCGGCGCATCGATCGCGCCGATGCCGGAATCGGCTGTGGAGCGTTCACTTTGCGCAACGAGTGACACCAGAATGTAACCATGCCCGGCAGCGAATGCGGGCATAGAGGGGAGACTCGCCGTTATCGCGCCAGCGAGCCAAAGGCACATCACCGTCCATCGTGCCATCCGACATCCTCCCGGGCGAATTCGCGGTTCGAGGCCACCGATCCCGATCGAAGAGCATAAATCCAGCATGCGGACCGGCAAATTGCAACTTGCCAGCAGGGGTGGCGGGGCGGCACGCGGGGGGGCCGGGTGCGGCCCGGCCGAGCGCGTCCCGGCGCGAGGGCCCTCGATCCACCGAGGTCGGTCATGATACCCGACCATCACTATATCCTGGCCGGGCTCGCGCTCGGGATCCTGGTGGCGGCGCCCGTCGGACCGGTCAACATCATTTGCATTCAGCGCACGCTCGAGCGGGGCTTCTGGGGCGGGATCGCGGCGGGGCTCGGGGCGGTCCTCGCCGATGGCGTCCTGGCGATGGCGGCCGCATCGGGGATTACCGCGATCACCAAGACGATCGACGACTACGGGTTCGAGATCCAGTTGATCGGAGGGGGCGTCCTCGCCGCATTCGGTCTGAAGCTGATGGCGGGTGGCAAGAGCCTCGAGACCGATGGCGGTGCGCCGGCTGGCAAGCGGCGGCTGGCGGACAAGTGGACCGCGCCGCAGACCTTCCTTCTCACCATCACCAACCCGGGCGCCGTGCTCGGCATCTTCGCCCTGGTCGGTGGCACGGGCACGGCGCTCGGCGGCTTCACCACCTACCGCGACGCCTTCACGTTCGTCATATCGGTCATGGCGGGCAGCATGCTGTGGTGGACCGGACTCTCACGGGTCATCAGCACACTGCGCCACAGGCTCACGGCGCGGCGGCTCCTGCTGATCAATCGCATCTCGGGGGGCGTGCTGCTCGCCTTCGGCGCGCTGCTCATTGTGCGTTCGCTGCTGGGGTACGTGCCATCGGTGCCGCATCCGGCACTCGCCTCCAACCTGCTCTGACGGGGGGCCGCAGGCCGGTCCGATGCCGCGATGCGGCCCGGGCCGGAGCGCTACTGCTTGCCGAACGGCTGCATGTACCATTTGACGCGACCCGATCCGCCGGTGGTGGCGGGCGCGGCTTGCGCGGGACGCGCGGCGGGCCGGTTGGCACCGCGTTGAACGGCCGGCTTCTGAGCCTGGCGCGTGCGAGCCGGGGCCTCGGGCTTCTTTGCTCGGGTCGGCGCCGGGCTGACCGTTGGGCGGGCGGTTGGCGCCTGTTCCGGCAACTCGACCGAGGGTTCGTCGGCGATCGCGGCGGTCGGCGTCAGGTGGCCCTGCGTCGAGGCCGTTTCCACCGGATCGCCATCGGTTGCCGCGATGCGGACCTCGGGGCGCACGACGCCGACGATCCCGCTCGCGAGACGGACCTCGGCCCGGTCGACGGGCAGCGTGTCGCGACCGTTGGCGCGAATCAGTGTCGGGGTGGGCACGTGAACGTCCAGCGCTACCGGGAGTTGTGCGTTGATGACGGACACCTCGGCCTCGCGGCTGAACACGGCGAGCACATTCATGCGTCCATGATCGTCCGGGATGACCACCCCCAGAACGTCGTGAAAGTATTCCCGCGGGTGCAGCGTCGGTCGGTCGGGTGATGGTCCCGGGGCGACTTCGGCGCCGCGTCCGGTGACTTTCGGGAGTGGGGATTCGGCCGCCACTTCGATGGTGCGTGGGCGTGCCTCATCGCCTCCACGCACGACGACGAGAAAGCCGGGGAGCGCCGTGCAAGAGTTGAAATCTGTTAATGATTTCAACGTGTACCTGGCAAAGGTCGGTTTCCGGAAGTGGTCGCCGCAAGGTTCGTCGGCGATCTCCTCGTGCCGGGCCGCAGCGGTCCTGGCTTCAGGGGGAAGCAGGTCGTCGAGGAAATCATCCGCAGGCTGCCAGACGGCGACCGGTTGGCTCGGCGACCGCTCGATGGTGGAGCCCGGCGCTTCGCGCATGCGCATGTCCGGGGCACCGACGTGGGCTTGCACGACCAGGGCCGCCGCCATGAACGTTGCCACGGCCATTGCAGCGTGATGCTTTCGAAGGGTGCCGGGCATGGCCACATTCCACAATCTCAGGTTGTGGATAGTGTAAGATGGAACCCTAAACGAACGGTTAATCCATGTCCCGGGATGAAGCGTTATGGCCAGCGGCAGCAACGACTTTCGCATCCGTGGGAAATCCTCGGCGCACCAGGAAGGGTTGCAGCCGTCGGCGCGCAGGGTGCTTGGGTGCCGGGCCGTCGCGCGGCGCGGGGTCGGCCGATCTCAGGTGTTCACCGCCTTGAGGGAGACCGGCGGAACCGAGGAATCGGGGACGAAGAAGTCCGGTTGCAGATCGACCGTCGGGTCGACGCGGTACTTGTCGAAGTCGCGCACGCCTTCCTCGTAGAGCAGCGTGTCGTCGATCACGAATTGGCCGGTGAACGTGCGTGACGGCTTCGTCAAAACCGCGTGCGCGGCGTCGGCCATGATCTCGGGGGTGCGGCTCGCGCGCATAACCGCATCGCCGCCGACGATGTTGGCGATGGCAGCGGTCGCGATGGTGGTGCGTGGCCAGAGCGCGTTGACCGCGATTCCGTCGCGCGCGAACTCACCCGCCATGCCGAGGACGCAGAGACTCATCCCGTACTTCGCGATCGAATAGGCGACATGGCCGGCGAACCATTTCGTCCGCAGGTCGAGTGGTGGCGAGAGCATCAGGATGTGCGGGTTGGCGGCCTTGCGAAGGTGTGGCTGGCAGAGCTTCGATGTGAGGAAGGTGCCGCGCGTGTTGATCTGGTGCATCAGATCGAAGCGCTTCATGTCGGTGTCGGGGGTCCGCGTCAGCTGGATGGCGCTGGCGTTGTTCACGCAGATGTCGATGCCACCGAAGGTTGCCACGGTTCGCTCGACGGCCGCCGCGACCGCCGCCTCGTCGCGGATGTCGCAGAGGATGGGTAGAGCCTTGCCGCCGGCCCGTTCGATGTCTTCGGCGGCGGTGTGGATGGTGCCTGGCAACTTGGGGTGCGGCTCGGCCGTCTTGGCGGCGATGGCGACGTTTGCCCCGTCGCGGGCGGCGCGCACTGCGATCGCATGACCGATGCCTCGGCTGCCGCCGGTGATGAAGAGCGTCTTTCCGGCGAGCGTTGCCATCGGCTGTCTCCTTGCTGCATCAGCGGGTCGCTGGTGCGACGATGCGCCACGAGGTGGGCGGTCGCAAGTGCCCTATCCGGCGGTCCGCGGTTCGCCGTCCATGCGCGCGGTGATGGCGCGCGCCAGCCGGGCCACCTCGACGGGGACGGCGGCGAGCGCGACGACCGGCAGAAATGCAAAGAGGAACACGAGTATCCGGCCGCCTCGACGGGCCACCAGTTCGGCATCGGAGCGGTGTACCGATAGCGGCAGCGGTGGCCAGAGGGCATGGAACCAGCGGGTCGCCGTCGGGATCGCGAGCAAGCCCATCGCGATGAGTGCGAGATAGCCGAACTGGAGCCAGCTCGGCGCCCAGGGAACGATCCGAAGCCGCAACTCCTCGAGGCGGGCCCTGCTCGCGAGGGCAGCGGTGACGGAGCGGGCCTCCAGATCACCGTTCGCACGCGCAACGAGGCCGGTGACGACACCGACCACGACCGCCCCGGCGCCGCTGACGACATCCGGTGCCGCCGCGTCCAGCAAAGCATCGAGGCCAGCGCGCGGCTCGACACTGAGGCCCGTCGTCAGACCGCCCGTGGAATCGATGGCGGCGGTTCGTTCGAGGCGCAGCCCCTGGCCTTGGTAGGCGATCGCCGTTAAGAGGTGGCCGAGTGTCGGCTCCTTGCGGGCGCGCTCCAGACGGGCCACGTCGATCGGCTGCCAGACGACATTGCGGCTGCCGGGCTGGGTCGGGCTGGCCGTGTCGACGATGAGTAGTTCGACGCCGGCGGCTCGCGCCGAGCGAACCAGTGCCGTCACCCGCATGCGCGGATCGGGCTCGGTCTTCGGGCCGGCCAGCAATTCGCCATCGCGCACTGCGCCAGCGAGGATCACCAGTTGACCGTCGAGGCGCGTCCAGGCGCCATGGAGCGCCTCCGGCATCACCTTTTCGACGGTCGCCACCGGTCGTCCCACGTCGGCGTTGCGTCGCACGAATGGGCGCCACGGGGGGCGGACGCCGAGCCGGGCCGCCCCTTCGGGATCGAGCGCAAGCAGCCGCGTGCGGTCGGTGACCGTTCGGCGGCGGAGGTGCCACAGCAACTCGGCTGTCGAGCCGTCGGACGTCAGTGGCAGGAGCAGGCGCCCATGGGCGACCACATAGGCAGGGCCTTCCTCGCCGGCGCGGACCGGATAGACGCGGCCTTCGATGAGCGTGTGCGGTGCGACGCGCTTGGGAAGCAGCGCGAGCGCGCCGGGGGTCGTGGCGAGCCCGTCGGGAGCAACGAGCAGGGCGATTTCACTCTGCGGCTCGCTGTCGGTCGCATCGCCGGCGGTCGCCGGGGCGCCGACGCCAGCGAGCGGGAGCCAGCGCAATGCCGTTCGCAGCTCGTAGCGACCCGAGGCGGTGACGGTGCGCCCATCCGGCGCGGCGAGTCGCCAGGTGCCATCACTGGCGACGGCCGCAGCCAGTGCCGGCACGCCGCCAATGCGTGGTGTTTCCGCAAGGTGGGCGCTGACGGCGGTCAACCCTTTGAAATCGTCGGCTTCGGCAACCTCGGCGGCCGTGGCGTGGGCGCGCTCGGCAATGCCGGATGCGATGGCGAGGAGCAGCGCGAGGAACAACGTGAGCATGGCGTTCGGAGACGCGGGCCGGCGAACGGCCGGGGCCGCGCATGGACGAGCGGCCGTGTCGGCCAACCGGCCGCTACACGAATGTCGTCTCGGCAATCGGCGCCTCGCGGTCTGGAGAAGAGCCTCAATCATCGCGCATGGAGACATGGAGCATGGCCGCCGGTTTGACCAGTGCCGGTGCGCACGGATCGCCAAGTGTCCCCGGCAAATGCGTGCGGGCCGGGTGGCGGGTGTGTCGATCGCGCATTCGGGCGGCGGTCGTGGATCAGGCGCTCCCCGAGCCGCGCTTGTCGAGGAATGCGGCGAAGGCGGCGCGTGCCTCGGGGCTCGCGAGGCGTTCCGCGAAGACCGTGGCTTCCCGATCGATGCGCGTCAGCACGGCATCGGGTTCGCCGCGCAGCAACCGGCGTGTCGCCGCGAGCGCGCCGGCGGGCTTGGTGGCGAGGCGTCGGGCTGCCTCGAGGGCGCGGTGCTCGACCTCGTCGGGGGGTGTGACCGCGTTGACGAAACCGGCCTCACGCGCCATTGCGGCGGAGTACGGATCGCCGAGCGCGAGCATCTCGAAGGCCCGGGCGTGGCCCATGCGGGCAGGCATCAGGAGGCTCGAGGCCGCTTCGGGCACCAGGGCGAGGTCGACGAAGGGCGTGCGAAAGCTCGAACGATCGCTCGCATAGACGAGATCACAATGAAAGAGCAGCGTCGTGCCGATGCCGACCGCAAGGCCGTCGACGGCGGCAACCAGCGGTTTGGCGGTCGTCGCGAGCGAGCGCAGGAAGCGCAGCACCGGCTCGCCGAGGGCGCCGGATTGGGCGAAGGCGAGGAATTCCGAGAGGTCGTTGCCGGCGCAAAAGGCTCCCGGCGTGCCGGCAAAGACGTGCGCGGCGATGGCCGGGTCGGCGTCACCGGAAACTAGGGCATCGGCGAGGGCCGCATACATCGGGCCGGTGACGGCATTGCGCTTTTCCGGTCGCGCAAAGCGCAGCACCTGCACGGGGCCGTCGTGGGTGATCTCGATGGTCATCTCTCAGGACTCCAGGAGTGCGAGCGCGGAGCCGTCCGCGAGGCCATCGCCACCGCCCAGCACGACGCGAAGGTCGCCGACCGCCTCGGCAGCGATGTTGGTGGCGAAGAAGCGGGCGAGTTCGCGGGCGCTGGCGTGGTCCGAGGTCCCTGGCGGTCGGCGAAGCGCACGTAGCGCGGCGCGGGCGAGGTAGCAGCCGCCGGCCGCCTTGCCGAAGAGCGCGAGGTAGGGCGTTGCAACGGCGAGCATGGAGGCCCCGTCGCCCGCGCGGGCGGCGTCCGACAGCATCCATTCGGTGGCTTCTGCGAGCGAATCGACGGCGAGATCGAGGTCCCTGGCGATCGCCGTGAGGCCGGGCTCGTTGCTGGCCCGTACCTCGGCCAGAATGCCGCGCAGGAAGCCGATGTAACCGCGCACCACGGCACCGCCCTCGAGCGGCAGCTTGCGCACCGCGAGGTCGATGGCCTGGATGCCGTTGGTGCCCTCGTAGATCGTGAAGATGCGGGCGTCGCGCAGGAGCTGGGCGGCGCCGGTCTCCTCGATGTAGCCCATCCCGCCATGCACCTGGATGCCGAGGGATGCGACCTCGACGCCGGCATCGGTCGAGAAGGCCTTGGCGACCGGGGTGAGGAGGGCGGCGGTGGCGGCGCCCTCGGCCCGTGCGGCCGCGTCGCGGGCGCGCTCGGAGCGATCGATGGCGCCGGCCGTGGCGAGGCAGAGCATGCGGCTGGCGGCGGTCAGCGCCTTCATGCGCATGAGATTGCGCTGCACGTCGGGGTGGCGAACGATGGGTGACATCTCACCCGGCGCGGCGCCAGGGGCGGCCCCCTGCCGACGCTCGTTGGCGTAGGCGATGGCGTGCTGGGTCGCGGCCTCGGCGATGGCGACGCCCTGGATGCCGACGGCGAGGCGGGCGGCGTTCATCATCAGGAACATGACGGCGAGGCCCTTGTGCTCCTCGCCGATCAGCCAGCCGACGGCGCCGCCGTGCTCGCCGTAGGTCATGGTGCACGTGGGGCTCGAATGGAGGCCGAGCTTGTGCTCGAGGCCGGTGCAGCGCACGTCGTTGAGCGCGCCGAGGGAGCCATCCTGCGAAACGAGGCGTTTCGGTACCAGGAAGAGCGAGATGCCCTTCGTGCCCGGTGGGGCGTCCGGTAGGCGGGCGAGGACCAGATGCACGATATTCTCGGTGAGGTCGTGGTCGCCGTAGCTGATGAAGATCTTGGTCCCGGTGATGCGATAGGTGCCATCGCCGGCACGCTCGGCGCGCGTGCGCAGGGCACCGAGGTCGGAGCCGGCCTGCGGCTCCGTGAGGTTCATGGTGCCGGCCCACTCGCCCGAGGTGAGCCTGGCAAGATAGCGCTCGCGGATTTCCGGGCTCGCTTTGGCTTCGAGCGCGTGGACCGCGCCGTGCGTCAGGATCGGACCCAAGGCAAAGCTCGTGTTGGCGCCGTTCCAGATTTCGCAGGCGGCCATGGAGAGGCTGCTCGGCAGGTTCTGGCCGCCGTAGGCTTCCGGGCAGGGCAGGCCCGACCAGCCGGCTTCACACCAGCTGCGATAGGCCGCCTTGAATTCGGCCGGCATCACGACACCGCTTTCGGTGAGGCGGGCGCCGACCTTGTCGCCGAGCCGGTTGAGTGGTGCCAGTTCCTCCTCGGCGAAGCGGCCGGCCTCGGTCACGACCTGAGCGACGAGGTCCCGGTCGAGCCCTTCGAGATCACCGTTCGCGAGCGCGCGATCGAGATCGGCACCGGCATCGAGGGCGGTCATGATGTCGTCGATCGGTGCACGGTAGGGCATAGTCGTCGGGCCTCCATGTCTCTCACATCCTACCCGCCGGATGCCGTATCCTCGGCCGGCGGTGGGCGACATACCTTTACGCTTTCGTCAGGGCGAGGCAAACGGGCGTATGGAGACAGGCCGCCGGCGGCACGGGAACCTGATGGCGCGCGTACCGGACGGCAAGGGAGTTGGGAGCATCATGCAGGGCGGCCCGGTGGCCATCGATGGTGAGCTGGTGAAGGCGGCAGCCGAGCGACTGGCCAGCGGCGGGATCGTCGCCTTCCCGACCGAGACGGTCTACGGCCTCGGGGGGGACGCCACGAGCGGCCTTGCGGTCGCTCGCATCTACGAACTCAAGGGGCGGCCCCGGTTCAATCCGCTGATCGTGCATCTCGCGGAGGTGGTGGCGGCACTCCGGCTCGGCGTGCGGGATCGGCGGGCGGAGCGGCTCGCGGAACGCTTCTGGCCGGGCCCGCTCACCATCGTGGTGGAGCGAGCACCGGAGAGCGGGCTTTCAGAGCTGGTCTCGGCCGGGCTTTCGAGCGTTGCGCTGCGCGTGCCGAGCCATCCGGTGGCGCGCCAGCTCCTCACCCTCGTCGGCCGGCCGATCGCCGCGCCGAGCGCCAATCGTTCCGGGCGGATCAGTCCGACGACGGCGGCGCACGTCAGGGCCGAATTCGGCGATCGCGTCGACATCGTCCTGGACGCCGGAGCGAGCACGATCGGGCTCGAATCGACCGTCGTTTCGCTGATCGGCGGCGCGGCGCGCATCCTGCGGCCCGGAGCCGTGACGCAGGCCGAGATCGAGGCGGTGCTCGGCGAGCGGGTGGAAGTCGGGGGGGGAGCCGCCGCCGACACGTTGCCCATCGCGCCGGGCCAGCTCGCGAGCCACTATGCACCGCGGGCGCGGGTGCTCCTCGATTGCCTCGAAGCCGGTGCCGGGTCAGCATTCCTCGGCTTCGGCGACGTGAGTGGTGGGGGGGCGGCCGTTGGCGGCCCCCGGTGCAACCTCAGTCCGCGTGGCGACCTGGAGGAGGCGGCGGCAAACCTCTATGCCATGCTGCGCGAACTGGATGCGACGGGCGTCGATGCGATCGCGGTCGCGCCGGTGCCAGAGGTCGGGCTCGGCGTCGCGATCAACGAACGGCTGCGGCGGGCGGCGGCGCCACGTCCCCGGGGGGACGATTGAGCCGGCGGCTGCGGCCGCTGGCGAGCCGCGTGGTTTGACGCTAACGAGGGGCGGTTCGGCGCCCTGACCGAGGTGGCATCGTGATCGGAGCCGGCGGCGAGAGAACAGGGGAAAGCATGCGCGACAACCGGCATCAACCGCCCGACGGGGAGGCGCTCGTCGCTCTCACCGCGATCGTCGGCGAGCGCCACGCTCTGACGGCGCCCGAGGACGTGGCACCGCATCTCGTCGAGTGGCGTGGCCTCTATCGTGGCAGGACCGCGATGGTGCTGCGCCCGGGCTCGACCGAGGAGGTCTCGCGCATTCTCGCGTTCGCCAACGAACGCCGCATCGCGGTCGTGCCGCAGGGCGGCAACACCGGTCTCGTCGGTGGACAGATCCCCTTCGAGCACGGCGGTGAGATCGTCCTCAGCCTCTCGCGCCTCAAGCGCATCCGCGACATCGATCCGGTCGGCAACACGATGGTGGTCGAGGCCGGTGTCACGCTCGAGGCGGCGCAAAAGGCGGCCGAGGGGGCGGGGCGCCTGCTCGCCCTCAGCCTCGCCTCGCAGGGAACCTGCCAGGTCGGCGGCAACCTTTCGACCAATGCCGGCGGCATCAATGTGCTGGCCTACGGCAACGCGCGCGACCAGGCGCTCGGGCTCGAGGTGGTGCTGGCGGATGGTCGCATCTGGAACGGCCTTCGGCGGCTGCGCAAGGACAACACCGGCTATGACCTGCGCGATCTCTTCATCGGCGCGGAGGGAACACTCGGGGTCATCACGGCCGCGACCCTCAAGCTCGCCGCGCGGCCGCTCGCGACGGTGACGGCGATCGCCGGCATTTCCTCTCCGCAGGCGGCGGCGGCGCTTTTTTCGCGGGCGCGTGACGCATCGGGTCCGACGCTCACCGCATTCGAGATCATGCCGCGGATCGGCATCGAGTTCGTGCTCCGCCATCTGCCCGGCGCGCGTGATCCGCTCGCCGGCCGGCACGACTGGTACGTGCTGATGGACCTCGTCAGCCTCTCTCCGAGCGACGATGCGAGCCAGCGGATGGAGGATATCCTCGCCGGAGCGATCGAAGCGGGGGACGTCGAGGATGCCGCGATCGCAAGCTCGAAGGCCCAGTCGGCGGCGCTCTGGAGCCTCAGGGAAAACCTCTCGGAGATGCAGCGTCATGAAGGCGGAAGTATAAAGAACGACGTCTCCGTGCCCGTCGCCAGGGTGCCGGAGCTGCTGACGCGCGCGGACGCCGTCGTGGCGGCGATGATGCCCGGTGCCCGGCCCGTCGCGTTCGGGCACTTCGGCGACGGCAACATCCACTACAACATCTCGCAGCCGGTCGGCGCGGACGCGGCGGCTTTCATGGCGCGCTGGCAGGAGGTGACGGAGGCGGTCGGCGAGGTCGTGCTCGGGCTCGACGGCTCGATCAGCGCCGAGCATGGCATCGGACGCCAGAAGCGCGAGAAGCTCGCGGAACTCAAGGCAGGCACGGAGATCGAACTGATGCGGGCGATAAAATCGGCGCTCGATCCCAACGGGATCCTCAATCCGGGAAAGGTGGTCTGATGAACGGCACCGAACCGGCAACGGAGCTGACCGTGCATCCGGTCCGCGACCACGAGGTGGCGGTCGTTGTCGCGCTCTGGGAGGTCTGCGGCCTGACGCGCCCGTGGAACGACCCGATGCGCGACATCGCCTTTGCGCGAAGCGGCCCCAATTCAGATGTCCTCGTCGGGCTCGCGGGTGGCAGGCTGGTGGCGAGCGCCATGGTCGGTCACGACGGGCACCGTGGCGCGGTCTATTATCTTTCCGTTCTCCCCGAACTGCAGGGACGAGGTTTCGGGCGCGTGCTGATGACGGCGATCGAGGCGTGGATGCGCGAACGGGGCGTCTGGAAAATCAACCTGCTGGTCAGGGAGGGGAACGAGGCAGTCCTCGACTTCTACGACGCGCTCGGTTTCGAGGTGGAGGGATCGGTGCAACTCGGCAAATGGCTCGAGCCCAAGCGCGGCGCGCCGCCGCCGCCGCCAAAGCTGCCGCGGCGCGGTTGACGTCAGCTCAGAAAAGCTCCCCGTCGGGGGAGGCGATGAGTTCCGGTCCCTCGTTGCGGGCGTTGTTGAGCGCGCGGTTGACCGGCCGGCAGGAGAGGAAGTCATCCGGGGCGGCGCGCATCAGGTTCGCGGCCTCGCGGGCATCGGTGCCGCGACAATCGAGCCAGGCGTCGAAATCCTGCGGCGCGAGGATCACGGGCATGCGGTCGTGGATTGCCGCCACCAGCCGGTTCGGCTGCGTGGTCAGGATGGCCATCGAATCGATCTCGCTGCCGTCGGCGCCGAGCCAGGTCTCCCAGAGGCCGGCGAGCCCCATGGGGCCGCCCGAGGCGGGTGCAAATAGGTGTGGCTGGCGCTCGCTCTTGGGCCCCGACCATTCGTAGAACCCATCGGCCGGCACGATGCAGCGGCGGTGGCGCATCGCGGCTCGGAAGGAGGGCTTTTCGAGCACCGTCTCACTGCGTGCGTTGATCATCATCGGCAACTTCGCGAGATCCTTTGCCCAGGATGGGATCAGCCCCCAGCGAACGAGTGTGAAGCGCCGTTCGCCATCGTGATCGATCCTGACGATGCCGGCCGGCTGGCTCGGGGCGATGTTGTAGCGCGGGGGGAAGTTGGGATGATTGATGAAGCGGAAGACCTGGCGCACGGCCTCGGGCGGTGTGGTGAGATTGTAGCGCGAGCACATCGGGGGCCTCCGGCGGCATGGCCGACCGGCTGGATCGCCGGCCGGCGCGACGATAGCGTAACGCGCGGATCGACCAAACCCGCAAGCGGGGCGCGAGACGGAACATGACGGTGGAAGGCGGACAACCAGGGTGGCCGCGAGTGGCCGCGAGCGTGGCGGTGTTCCGGTCGGTCTCATGCCGAGAGGTGCTGCTTGTGAAGCGGGCGGCGGGGCCGGCGGCAGGGCTGTGGTCGCTGCCCGGTGGAAAGATCGAGCCCGGAGAGGTGGCGCGCGATGCGGCGCTTCGCGAACTCGCCGAGGAAACCGGGGTGCGGGCGCGCCTATGCGGCCTCGTCGACGTCGCCGAAGTGATCCGCCGCGGCACCGATGGCGGTCTCCTGGCCCACTATGCCATCGTCGTCTTCACTGGGCTCCTCGAATGGGGCGAGGTCCGGGCGGGGAGCGATGCGGCCGAGGCGGGCTGGCTTGACGTCGGGGCTTTGGACGGCGTGGCGGCCACCGATGGGCTCGCGGCGATCGTCAGCGCGGCGGCGCGCCGCATCACGAAGCATCGGTGATCCGACACCGGCGAAACGAGCGGCCTTTGCCGGCATTGCCTTGCGGCGGTCACAACCACGGCTATGCTGACCGGCGAATCCGCAGGCCCGGGAGCACGGCATCGATGGTCGCAAGGCAAACCGCCGGACGAACCGCACGCTTTGCGCGAGGCGCGACGCTCGGGCTCGCAGTGGCCGCGATGTCGGCCATCGGCGCGCCGGCGCGCGGCGAAGAGGTCACCAAGCCCTACGACACTCAGTTGCTGCGCTTGTCCGAGATTTTGGGGGCCGTCCACTATCTGCGGGCGCTCTGCGGTTTCGAGGAGGGGCAGGTGTGGCGCGAACAGATGCTGGGGGTGATCGAATCGGAAGGCTCATCGCCGTTGAGGAAGGTGCGCTTCACGCAGAGTTTCAACCGTGGATACCGCAGCTACCAGCGCACCTACCGGCGCTGCAACCGTTCCGCCGAGACGGCACTCACCCGCTTCCTGGCGGAAGGTCGCGAGATCGCCGAGACCCTCGCCAAGGAATATGAATAGCGCTTCGCGAACAGCCTTCAGCGAGGGATTTACCGTGCCCGTGGAGCGCGGTCGCCTCGCTCACGTGATCTGCTAGGGTCCGCCTGCGAGCGACGGATATCTCGGCCGATCGGCCGCGCGGAGGACCTGGGCGCGATGGCATTGAACGATCATGGCGAACCGGGGCGGGCGAGCGACGAGGCGTTGCGCTTCATCCTCGAAGCCTGGGAAATGGCGATCGACGAAGGCCTCGATGCCGACGATCTCGCCAATGCGGCACTGTTTGCGGCACTCGCCGATCTGGTGGCGGCCTATGGCGAAGCCAATGTGGTGCGCTTGGCAGAGGGCTTGGCGCGGCGCATCGAGCAGGGTGAGTTCACGCTCAGCCGCGTCCTGCAGTAGCCAGCCGGCCCGTCCCGTCGCAGGCGGATGTGGCAATCGGGCGGTGGCGATTGAAACCGTCGTGATGCCGGCTATGCTCGCGTGCGTGCGCCGAGCGCGCGCGGCAAAGAGGTTTCCGCCATGAGCACCCTCTACATCACCGATCCCGTCTTTCTCGAGCACGACACCGGCCCGGGACATCCCGAGCGACCCGATCGGCTCCGGGCGATCGAAAAGGTGCTCGGTCACGAGATTTTCGCCGGGCTCGAACGCAGGCGCGCGACGCCGAGCGACGAGGAGACGATCGCGCGGGCGCATCCGCAGGCTTACATCGACGAGATCAAGCGTCGGGTGCCAGCGAGCGGACACGTGCGGCTCGACCCTGACACGGTGCTCTCACCTGGTAGCTGGAAGGCCGGGCTCAATGCGGTCGGGGCGGCGGTCGCGGCGGTCGATGCCGTCGTCGCGGGCGAGGCGGGCAACGCCTTCTGCGCCGTTCGCCCGTGCGGCCATCATGCCGAAGCCGTCCGGCCGATGGGGTTCTGCTTTCTCTCGAACGTCGCCATCGCGGCGCATCACGCCCGGGCGCGGCACGGGCTCGAACGTGTCGCGGTGCTCGATTTCGACGTCCACCACGGCAACGGTACACAGGACATCTTCTGGTCCGATCCCGATCTCTTCCTTGCCTCGTCGCACCAGATGCCGCTCTTTCCGGGCACCGGCGCCACCAGTGAAACCGGGGTCGGCAACATCTTCAACGCGCCACTGCGCTCCGGTGACGGCGGCGAAGCGTTCCGCGAGGCCTGGAACGACGTCTTGCTGCCGGCGCTCGAAGCCTTCCGGCCCGATCTCGTACTCGTTTCGGCCGGATTCGACGCGCACCGCGACGACCCGCTCGCCAGCCTCGCCCTGGTCGAGGACGATTTCCGCTGGATCACCTCGAAAATTGTGGACGTGGCGGACCGTCACTGTGGCGGGCGCGTCGTTTCCGTGCTCGAAGGCGGCTATGACCTCACGGCGCTGGCAAAGTCCGTCGGGGTGCACGTCAAGGTGCTGATGGACGCGGCGTCCTGAGTGGGGCGGGTGACAGATCGGCGGGAAACGGGCCGGCACGGGAGGCACGTATGGCCAAGGAAAGCGCGGCACCGGACGTTGGCAGCCTGAGCTACGAGCGTGCGCTCCAGGAGCTGGAGCAGATCGTCGGGCGGCTCGAGCGCGGCGACGTGGCCCTCGAGGAATCCATCGCCATCTACGAGCGCGGGGCGTTGCTCCGGGCCCATTGCGAGCGCCTGCTGCGTCAGGCCGAGGAAAAGGTCGAGAAGCTGACCTTCGATGGCTCCGGCAAGCCGGCTGGCACCACACCACTCGATGTCGAGCGCTGAGCCGATCGGTTCGAGCTTGCAACGGCGACAAGCGGTTGCTCTGTACATTCCGCAAGGGTATTCTGAATGACATTCAGCATCGGCGGGGCATGGAGGCCGTCGAGGGGAGGGCACTGTCGCAAGTCGATGGAGTGACCCGCAATGACTGTTCATTTCGTTTCAGGCCGCCGTGTCCTGGCGGCCGCCTGCCTCGCTGCACTGATGTTTGGGCCGGCGGCGGGCGGAGACACCAGACTGCCCATCCGCGTCGCGCAAAGCGGCGTCGACGACATCAACCGAATGTTGAACGGCGCGCCGCCGGCCGGAGAGCAGCGCCAGCCATCCCCGGTGACGCCGCAACCCGCGACGCCACCGCTCGCCAGCCCGCCTTCGGCACCGGCAATTCCACCAGCTGCCAGTGTGCCGTCACCTCCCGAGGGGTTGCCTGTTCCGACCGAGACGGCCGAACTGCCGCCGGGCTCGCTGCAGGACCTTCCCAAGTCGATCGACGAGATTTCCGCGCCAACGCTGCCGGCGCGAACCCGTTCCATGCCGAAACCAGGCAAGACCGTGTCTCACGCCGGCGTCTCGAACCAGCTCGTCGCGGTCAAGTTCGCGGACGGGCTACCCGTTCTCGTCACCAAGACGGCCGAGGGTACCTTGCGCTTCCTGCTGCGCCGCCGGCTGTCCGAGGTGAGCGCGGCGGATGCCAAGCGCTTCGATCGCCTCGCGCTGAGCGAAGCCGAAGTCATCGCGCAACTCGATGAAATCAGCAAATCCGGCGAGATCGTCAATGCGGCGGACGTCACGTCGCTCTTTGCCGCCAGCGTCGATGAACTGGACAGGCAGCGCGAAGCGGGTGAACGGCGGAGCGGGCGCGAACTCTCCGACCTCACGAATTACTTCCTCATTCGCCTCGTGAAACCCGATGGCAACGCGGCGGCGACATTCGCCGATCGGCTCAACACCTTCACGTTCGTCGAGATCGCTTACCTGCCGCCACTGCCGGCGCCGCCCCCGGACATCGCCCCGCCGACACCCAACTTCTCCATTGGCCAGCTCATGTACTTTCCGAGCCCCAACGGGCTCGACTTCACCTATGCCCGCCGGTTTTCCGGCGGAGACGGTCGCGGCGTGACGGTGGTCGACATCGAGCGGGACCGACGCAACACGCACGAGGACGCCAAGGCGGCCGTGTTCGATCTGGGCATCCGATCCGGCGCACAAGGCGACATCGATCACGGTACGGCCGTTGCCTGCATCCTGACCGGCCTCGACGACCGGGCGGGCGTGGTCGGTGGGGCGCCGGGTGCGCGTTTCGGGTTCGTCTCGCCCGGCTCGGGCATCACATACAACCTCGCGAACGGGATCAACACGGCATCCCTCAGACTCTCGTTCGGCGACGTCATCTTGATCGAGCAGCAGTCGTGGGGGCCGAACAGCTGCTGCAATCCGGGGCCCTGCGGTTGCACGGGACCACTCGATCAGACGGGGTGCGTGCCGGTGGAATGGAACAATCCGGCCGTCTTCAGCGCAATCCAGACCGCGGTTGCCATCGGGATCACGGTGGTCGAGCCGGCCGGAAACGGCAATGGCCAGAACCTCGACGATGCAACGACATACGCTAGCACCTTCGATAGAACGCAGAACGATTCCGGCGCCATCTTCGTTGCTTCGCGCACAGCGCTCGGTCGGCGGGTCAACCCGAGTTCGAATTTCGGCTCGCGCATCGACGTTCACGCCCAGGGCGAGCAGGTGGTGACCTGCGGCTATGGCGATCTGACGGTCCAAGGAGCGCAGGCCGACCGCGACCAACACTACACCCGGTTCTTCGGTGGGACGTCGAGTGCCTCGGCGATCGTCGCGGCCGGAGTGACGGTGGTTCAGGGTGTTGCCGGGCAATTGCCGCTCGATCCGCTCCGGTTGCGCCAGCTCTTGGCGCTCACCGGCGTGCGGAACGGGGATTTCAATACGAACCCCAACCGCATCGGTACGCAGCCGGACCTGCGAAGGATGCTCGATCTGATCACTTCGCCAAATTTTGCCGGCCGGCTGTCCAGCGTTCGCTGACGGGGCCGGACCGAGGTCGGATGCCATGCCGAACGTATTGGGTTCAACGGCCCAGTGATCCGGCATCGGGGCGCGAGCGAACACATGCTGATCGCATAAGGACAGGGGTTGCGGGAGGCGCACCTGTGACCCCATCGCAATTCGCGGCCTCGAGGCTTTACTTCGTGGTGTGAGACGGCTGAAGTAGCTGACCATCGCGAGCGTAACGCGCGAGATAGAGTGTGCCGTGCGATGGCATTCGACTACGTCGCCCCCCACGTGTGCGGGGCGACGGTTCGTGTCCGGTCCGGGTTTCGTGCTCGGCAGGCCGTGCCGCCGGTATCGCTGCGAAAGGACTGAGCCACGTGACCCACACTCCGCTGCTCGATCAAGTCGTCTATCCGCACGACCTTCGCGAGAAGATCGCCGAACAGGACCTGCCGCAGTTCGCGGCCGAGCTGCGGCGCGAAGTGATCGAGGCCGTGTCGATCACCGGAGGCCATCTCGGGGCGGGGCTCGGCGTCGTCGAGCTGACGACGGCCATCCACTACGTGTTCGATACGCCGGCGGACAAGCTCATCTTCGACGTCGGCCACCAGTGCTATCCGCACAAGATCCTGACCGGCCGGCGCGACCGCATTCGCACGCTGCGCATGGGCGGCGGGCTTGCCGGCTTCACCAAGCGGGCCGAGAGCGCCTATGACGATTTCGGGGCCGCGCACTCCTCGACCTCGATTTCGGCGGGCCTCGGCATGGCGGTGGCGCGCGATCTCTCGGGCGGCGACAACCACGTGGTCTGCGTCATCGGCGATGGGGCGATGAGCGCTGGCATGGCGTACGAAGCCATGAACAACGCCGGCGCCATGGACAAGCGGCTCATCGTCATCCTCAACGACAACGACATGTCGATCGCGCCGCCGACCGGGGCGCTCAGCCTCTATCTCGCGCGGCTGACCTCGAGCGGCACCTATCTCAAGATCCGGGACTGGGCCAAGCAGATCGCCCGCCAGCTGCCCAAGAGCTGGGAGCGCCGGGCGGCGCGGGCCGAGGAATACACCCGCAATTTCTGGTCGGGCGGCACGCTCTTCGAGGAACTCGGCTTCTATTACGTCGGGCCGATCGACGGGCACGACTTCGACCATCTGCTGCCGGTCCTGCGCAATGCGCGCGATGCCAATGTCGGGCCGATCCTCGTTCACTGCGTGACGCAGAAGGGCAAGGGCTACGCTCCGGCGGAAAGCTCGGCCGACAAGTACCACGGCGTTTCGCGTTTCAACGTCGTGACGGGCGCGCAGGAGAAGTCCAAGCCGAACGCGCCGTCCTACACCAAGGTCTTCGCACAGAGCCTCATCAAGGAGGCGGAAAAGGACGACAGGATCGTCGCCGTGACGGCCGCGATGCCGTCGGGCACCGGCCTCGACCTCTTCGGCAAGGCCTTTCCGGATCGCTGCTTCGATGTCGGCATCGCCGAGCAGCATGCCGTCACCTTCTGCGGGGGGCTCGCGACCCAGGGCTACAAGCCGTTCGCGGCGATCTACTCCACCTTCCTGCAGCGCGGCTACGACCAGGTGGTGCACGACATCGCCATCCAGCGCCTGCCGGTGCGTTTTGCGATCGACCGGGCGGGGCTCGTCGGGGCGGACGGGCCGACGCACGCAGGCGCCTTCGACGTCGCCTATCTCGGCTGCCTGCCCGGCTTCGTGCTGATGGCGGCGGGCGACGAGGCCGAACTCGTCCACATGGTCGCGACGGCGGCCGCAATCGACGACCGGCCGAGCGCCGTGCGCTATCCGCGCGGCGAGGGCATGGGCGTCGAGATGCCGCAAGCGGGCGTACCGCTCGAGATCGGGCGCGGCCGTATTCTGCGCGAGGGGACGTCGGTGGCGCTGCTCTCGTTCGGGACGCGGCTCGGCGAGTGTCTGCTCGCGGCCGACCGGCTCGCTGCGTTCGGGCTCTCGACGACGGTTGCCGACGCGCGCTTTGCCAAGCCACTCGACGAGGATCTGGTGCGGCGGCTGGTGCGCGAGCACGAGGTGCTGATCACCGTGGAGGAAGGCTCGGTCGGCGGTTTCGGCTCGTTCGTGCTGCAATACCTGGCGACCTGCGGCCTGCTCGATACCGGCGTCAAGGTGCGCCCGATGGTGCTGCCGGACGTGTTCATCGACCAGGACAAACCCGAAGCGATGTACCGGATCGCCGGGCTCGACGCCGACGGCATCGTCGCGCAGGTGCTCGCCGCGCTCGGTCGCGAGATGCTGGGCGCGGAGGCCGGTCACCGGGCTTGACGGCGCCCATTGCGGTTCCATCGTCTCCGGGGTGAGCCGCGCGTGCGTGGGCCAGCCTTCGAGCGCGGTGGCGCGAGGAGGCCTCTTGGGGACACGGTTGGATGTGGCGCTCGTCGAGCGTGGCCTGGTTCGGTCCCGGGCCCAGGCCCGCGACCTCATTCGTCGCGGCCTGGTCTCGGTCGATGGCACCGTCGAGCGCCGACCGGCCCGGGCGATCCAGGAGGCGCAGTCGCTCTCGGTCGGGGGCGATGCGGCGCGGCGCGTCTCGCGGGGCGGCGAGAAGCTGGCGGCGGCCCTGGCGGCCTTCGATCTTTCTCCCGAGGGGTGCGTGGCGGTCGATCTCGGCGCCTCGACGGGTGGTTTCACCGAGGTGCTGCTGGAAGCGGGTGCAAGGCGCGTCTACGCCGTCGATGTCGGGCATGGCCAGCTCCATCCCGCGATTGCCGCCGATCCGCGGGTCGTCACGCTCGAAGGCACGGATGTGCGCGATCTCGACGCGCGGCTCGTGCCCGAACCGGTTCAGGCGATCGTTGCCGATCTCAGTTTCATCTCGCTGACGCTGGCGGTGGGGCCCGCGCTCGGATTGGCGGCGCCGGGGGCCTGGTCGATCGCCCTCGTCAAGCCGCAGTTCGAGGCCGGGCGCGAGCATGTCGGCAAGGGCGGCATCGTGCGCGACGCTGGTGCGCGCGCGGCGGCCGTCGAAGGCGTTGCACGGTTTCTGGCGGGCAACGGCTGGAGGGAGGTCGGGCGCATCGTCTCGCCGATCGAGGGCGGCAGCGGCAACGAGGAATGGCTCCTCGGCGCGATCAACGATGCGGTGTGAGCCGACGCGAGAGGTGGCGAGTTTGACGAAAGAGCGCGCGTTTTCATCGGTCCGGGTCGAATTCGATATCGTCGCCCTCGGGGCCGACGGGGACGGGATCGCTGCGAGCGATCACGGGTCCGTGTTCGTGCCCTTTTCGCTGCCTGGTGAGCGGGTCTCGGCCTCGGTTGTGGGAGCGCGGGCGGGCGATGTGCGGATCATCCGGCCGTCGCCGGACCGTGTGCGGCCGGTTTGCCGGCATTTCGGGCGGTGCGGGGCCTGCGCGGTGCAGCATTTCGCCGGACCGGCCTATGCCGACTGGAAACGCGATCTCGTCGTGCGTGCGCTCGAACGGGCGGGGATTGCCGGTGAGGTTCGCCCGCTCTGGGTCGCCCCCGATGCGAGCCGGCGGCGGGCGGCGCTCAAGGTCCGCCGGACGCGCTCGGGCGTGTTGCTCGGCTATTCGGTGGCCCGCACGCACGACATCGTCGATGCCCTCGAATGCCCGGTTCTCGAGCCCCGGATCGTCGCCGCGTTGCCCGGGCTGCGGCAGATGCTTCGGGGTCTTCTCGGCCGCAGCGGGCAGGCGGATGTGATGGTGACGGCGGCCGACAACGGACTCGACCTCGCGATCACGGGTCCGGCCGGGCTCGCCGACGACATCGAGCGGCTCGGCGAACTGGCGAGCGTGGCGGGTGGGCTCGACATTGCCCGGGTGACGATCGCGGGCGAGACCGTTTACCAGCGGGCTCAGCCGAGCGTCGCGATCGGACGAAGCGTGGTTCCCCTGCCCCCGGCGCCTTTCCTGCAGGCGGTCGCGGCGGCCGAAGCGGTGCTGGCGAACGAGGTTGTGGCGGGGCTCGCGGGGGCCGGCAAGGTCGCCGATCTCTTTTGCGGGGTCGGACCTTTCGCGCTGCGGCTCGCGGAAGGTGCCGAGGTGCTGGCCGCCGATCAGGATGCCTCGGCGCTCGTTGCGCTCCGGCGGGCGGCGGACGGGTCGAGCGGGCTCAAGCCGATCCGGACGCTGCGCCGCGACCTGATGCGCGAGCCGCTCGATCGCAAAGCGCTCGCCGCGTTCGACGGTGTGGTGATCGATCCGCCGAGGGCTGGCGCACGGGCCCAGGTTGCCGAGATCGCGGCCTCCGGCCTTGCCCGCGTGGTTATGGTCTCGTGCGCTCCGGCGGCCTTTGCGCGCGACGCTGAAGTTCTGGTCGGGGCCGGGTTCGTGATGGGGCCTGTTCTGCCTGTCGACCAGTTCCGCTACAGCGTCCACCTCGAGGTGGTTGCCGCATTCCGGCGCTGAGCTGGCCGTAAGGTGAAAGACTCAGTCCCGATCGATCACCCCGCTCGCCAAATAGCGATCGACGAAGGCGGGCACGATCCTGGAGGCTGGGCCGTGGTGGGCATGGTCGAATGCCTGTGCGCCATCCGAGGGCTCGAGGTTGAGTTCGAGGGTGCGGGCGCCGGTGTCGCGGGCGATCCGCACGAAGCCCGCGGCCGGATAGACGCTGCCGCTGGTGCCGATGGAGATGAACAGGTCGGTGGTGGCGAGCAGACCCATGATGCGATCCATGTGCTATGGGATCTCGCCGAACCAGACGACGTCGGGCCTGAGGCCGCCGGCAATGCCGCAGGCCGGACAGACGAGCGAGGTCGAGAGTTCGGCCGGGCTGTCGCCGCGCCCGCCGCAGCCGTTGCAGAGCATGCGGGCGAGTTCGCCGTGCATGTGTATGACGCGGATGGATCCGGCCTGCTCGTGTAGGTTGTCGATGTTCTGGGTAACGATGGTCACGTGGCCGGGGTGCTCACGCTCGAGACGGGCGAGGGCATGATGGGCGGGATTGGGAAGGGCGGAGCTGCCATGGGCGCGGCGAGCGTTGCAGAATTCGTGCACGAGGTCGGGGTTGCGCGCGAAGCCTTCGGGCGTCGCCACCTCCTCGAGGTCGTAGCGGGTCCAGATGCCACCCTCGTCGCGGAAGGTGCCGAGCCCGGATTCAGCCGAAATCCCGGCACCGGTGAGGATCAGGATGGTCTCGGGTTTCGCCATGGGTTCGTCTTCCGACTGAATAGCGGTTCCAGTGGTGTCACAAACGGTCGGACGGAAGCGACCTGCCGGGAGGATCGAGGATGAGGGAACCGATCGCAAGTGCCTTGCAGCTCGCCGACCAGGCCGTCAAGGTGGCGGCCTTTGCCGCGCTCCAGGAAGTCGTGCGGCGGGCGGACCGGCGCAGACCCGCGGGCAAGGCGAGCGAATACCGAACACCGCACCCGGTGCCGGAGCGCAGAGAGATCACCGCCGCCCTGCGGGCCCTCCTCGAGAGCGACGCCCGGGCGGTCGGCGAAGGATTGTGGCCAGCGACGCTCGGGCCCGGTCAATCGGTCGCGCGGATCGCCAACGGCATCATGGGGCTCCTCGCGGATGTCCCACGCGCTGCCGACCGGCGCCGCTCGGGAGAAGCGCGCGGCGCGCGCGAACTGCCGGGTGCCGATAATCTTCCAGACTACTTCGTCCAGGATTTCCACTTCCAGGATGGAGGCTATCTCACCGGAAACTCGGCGCGGCTCTACGATCTCCAGGTCGAGACGCTGTTCTCGGGGACGGCGGCGGCGATGCGCCGCCAGGCGATCCGGCCGATCGTGGAACACGTGAGGGGCCGCGACCAGCGCACGCTCCACCTGCTCGATGTCGCCTGTGGCACGGGGCGCTTCCTCGGAGACGTGCTCGGCGCCCTGCCCGCGATCGCGGCGACGGGCATCGATCTTTCCGCTCCCTATATCGAGGAGGCCGGGCGCCACCTCGGGCGGCGGCGCAACCTGACGCTCCGTGTGGCGAATGCAGAGGATATTCCGGAAGGCGAGGCGAGCCACGACGTTCTGACGTGCGTTTATCTCTTCCACGAGCTGCCGCGGGGCGTTCGGCGCACGGTGATCGGGGAAATGGCGCGGGTGTTGAAGCCCGGGGGGCTGCTGGTCCTGGTCGACTCCCTCCAGTGGGACGACGTGCCCGGCTGGAACGGGCTGCTCGATACGTTCCCCGAACGGTTCCACGAGCCCTATTACCGCGACTATCTTGGCGACGACCTCGATGGTGCCATGACGGCGGCGGGCCTTGTCGGTGTGGCGACGTGGCCCGCGTTCCTTTCCAAGGTGATGGTGCGGAGGCGGGCTTGACGGGCCGCATCCGGCGGCGCGGGTCAGCAGCCGAGAGCCTCGGCCAGCGCAGTGAAATCCTCCACGACGATGTCCCAAGCGCCGGTCGGGGCGAGATCGCTCGTCTGGTCCGGACCATGCTCACCGGCCCGCAGGACGAAGGCGGTGCGCATGCCGAGCGAGCGGGCCACGTCGAGATCGTCGTTGTGCGCGGCGACCATCACCGCCTCGCCGGGCGCATGAGCGAGGGCGCGCAGGTTCGCGAGATAGGCCTCGGGAAGGGGCTTGTATGCGCGCGCCGGTTCGGCACCGAGGATCACGTCCCACGGCAGGCCCGCCCGCCGCGCCATGGCAACCATGAGGGCGACATTGCCATTGGAGAGGGTGGCGAGGACATACCGGGGCTTCAGTCTCTGCAATCCGGCAACGACGTCGGGCCAGGGATCGAGGCGGTGCCAGGCGCGGGTGAGGTCGTCGATTTCACTCTCCGACAGGCCGGATATCCCTTCCTTCTCGAGGAGAAGAAGAAGACTCTCACGATGGAGCTGATCGAGGATGGTGAAGGGCCGGCGGCCCTCGCGTACGGCGGCCATGGCGGGTTGATAGAGGCCGCGCCAGGCATCGGCGAAGGCGATCCAGTCGCACGAGAGGCCGTGGCGGTCGCCGAAGGCGGTCAATTCGCGGATCACCGACGTGCGCCAGTCCACGACGGTTCCAAAGACATCGAAATGCAGACTTTTCAGTCCTTCGAGGTGCTTGGGCACGAGCATTCGATCCTCCTGGATGGGCAAGACCTCAGGACCTGTAGCGTTTCCAGAGCCACGCGAAGCGGCGATGGACCTCGGCAGGCGGCGGCGCGAACGGCTCCAGCTTGATGTGGACGACATTGTCCGAGGACATCGACCAGGGCAGCTTCATGAGGAGCCGCCACATGGCCACCCGGCGCCAGTCGGCGACGAGGGCATGGGCAAGGTCGCGATTGAGGTGGATCTGCAACTCCACGATTTCGAGGGAGCGGACCGCTTGCGTCACCAGTTTGATGTCGGCGATCGCCCGCCAGGCGATGATGCCGAAACCGTCGATGAAGATGCCGGGCTCGCCGGCGCCGAGGCGCGGGCGACGCTCGACGAGAGGAAAGTTATAATAGGCGACCGCGAGCAAGGCGACGGCGATGGTGAGTGCGATCGGATCGGGTCGGGCGGTGCACCATGCGGCGGCGAGGACGCCGGCCGCGAGAAAGGGATAGAACCGCTGGCTGGCGCGCCCCTTGGCGTAAGCGAGGGCGAAGCCCAAGCCATCGTCGGCCGAGCCTGCGCCGGGGGGTGGCTCGCGGGTCGACGTCATCCCTCTACCGGCGCCTCCCAATTCTGAGCGCGGGCGCGCAGGAGGTGGTCGGCGAGCACGATCGCCATCATCGCCTCGCCGACCGGCACGGCGCGTATCCCGACGCAAGGGTCGTGGCGGCCTTTCGTCATGATCTCGGTCTCGTTTCCATCCCTGTCGACAGTGCGGCGGGGCGTGAGGATCGATGATGTCGGTTTGACGGCGAAGCGCACGACCACATCCTGACCCGTGGAGATGCCGCCGAGGATGCCGCCGGCATGGTTCGAGAGGAAAACGGGGCGGCCTTCGTTGCCGGCACGCATCTCGTCGGCGTTTTCCTCTCCGCTGAGCGCGGCGGCAGCGAACCCCTCGCCGATCTCGACGCCCTTGACGGCGTTGATGCTCATCATGGCGGCGGCGAGGTCCTGATCGAGCTTACCATAGATGGGTGCGCCGAGGCCGGCGGGAACGCCCGTCGCGATAATCTCGACGACGGCGCCGATGGAGGAGCCGGACTTGCGCACGCCGTCGAGATAAGTCTCCCATTTGGCGGCGGCGACCGGGTCCGGGCAGAAGAAGGGGTTGCGGTCGACCTCGGCCCAGTCCCAGCGGGCGCGATCGATGCGGTGCGGGCCCATCTGCACGAGGGCGCCGCGCACCAGCATAGGGGCGATCACGGCGCGGGCAACGGCGCCGCCCGCAACACGGGCGGCCGTCTCGCGGGCCGAGGAACGACCGCCCCCGCGATAGTCGCGGACGCCGTACTTGACGTCGTAGACGTAGTCGGCGTGCCCGGGACGGTATTTGTCGCGGATGTCGGAATAGTCCTTCGAGCGCTGGTCGACGTTCTCGATGAGGAGGGAAATCGGGGCGCCGGTCGTCACCGGCCCGCCCGTGCGATCGTCCTCGAAGACGCCGGAGAGGATGCGAACGCTGTCGGGCTCGCGGCGCTGTGTGACGAAGCGGGACTGGCCGGGCTTTCGCCGATCGAGGAACGACTGGATCGCCTCCGGTGTGAGGGTGAGGCCGGCCGGGCAGCCGTCCACCACGCAGCCGAGCGCCGGGCCGTGGCTCTCGCCCCAGGTGGTGACGCGGAAAAGATGGCCGAAGGTGTTGTGCGACATGCGTTTCGTCCGGGGTCCGCTCGTTCGTTCGAGGCACGGTATCGGCGCGCGGGGCGGGCTGGCCCCGGTGCCACCAACACCGCGATACCGTCATAGGCCGCGGTGCCGGCGTGGGCAAGGCGGCAGCTTCGTGCGGGGCGAGCGCGCCAAAATGGCGGGCATCACACCCGATCGCGGTCCTCGAGGATCATCGCGGCCCCTTTGGCGCCAACAGCGAGGGTGGGCGCATTGAGATTGCCCGAGGGGACGTTCGGGAATATCGAGGCATCGACGACGCGCAGTCCCTCGAGGCCGTGGACCCTGAGGCGCGGGTCGACCACGCCATCCACCTCGTTCGGGCTCATGCGGCAGGTGCACGAGGGATGAAAAACAGTGCCGCAGCGCGCGCGGATGTCGGCGGCGATCTCCTCGTCCGTCTCGCATGGTCCCTCGGGGCGTACGCGGCGCTCGATGATTTCGGAGAACGTCGGCGTATCGGCGAGGCGGCGCACGAACTTCATGCCGGCCACCATCTCGCTCAGGTCCTCGGGCTCCGCGAACGAATTGGGCTCGATACGCGGCGGCTCGAGGGGGTTGGCGGACCGGATCGAAACCCAACCGCGGCTGCGCGGCCGGCAGGAGGAAATGCCGATGTTGAAGGCGGGGTAGGGGTCGGGATAGAGGAGCGGGCGCGTTCCCGTCTTGGCTTCGATCGTCGTCAGCCCCTGGAAATAGAGCTGCATGTTGGGGCGCGTCATCGACGGGTCGGTGCGGAAAAAGCCGCCCGCGTGGTTGACGCTGAGGCCGAGCGGGCCGCCGCCGGTCAGCAGATAGCGCACCCCGGCGAATATCCTTCCCCACCAGGAACCGAGTTCGCTGTTGAGCGTCGGCACGCGCGAGCGGTAGTAGTAGCTGACGCCGAGATGGTCCTGGAGGTTGGCGCCGACGTTCGGGTTGTCGTGGAGGACCGGAATGCCGAGTTCGGAAAGCAATTCGCCGGGGCCGACGCCGGAGCGCTGCAGCAGCATGGGCGAGCCGATGGCGCCCGCTGCCAGGATGATTTCGCGCCGCGCCTCGATCATGCGGCGCTCGCCGCCGATGAGAACCGTCAGGCGGCGGGCGCGGCGCCCCTCGAAGTGCAGGCGCTCGACGTGCGCTCCGGCAACGAGGCGCACATTTGGGCGCTTCAAGGCCGGGCGCAGGAAAGCGCGGGCCGCCGACATGCGCCGGCTGTCCGGCGAGATCGTCAGTCGGTAGAAGCCGACCCCCTCCTGGCTTTCGCCGTTGAAGTCCGGGTTGAACGGCAGCTGCAGGCTCTCGCCCGCCTCGATCAGGCGGCGGGACACAGGATGGTAGCGGTTCGAGACGTCGGCGATGTGCAGCGGGCCGCCGCTCGCCTTCTCGATACCGAGGAAATGGGGTTCGATGTCGCGCCAGGACCAGCCGGGATTGCCTTCACCGGCCCAGTCGTCGAAGTCGGTGCGGTCGCCCCGGATGTAGACCATGGCGTTGATCGAGGAGGAGCCGCCGAGCACCTTGCCACGCGGCCAGTAGTCGGTGCGTCCACCAAGCCCGGGGTCGGGCTCGGTGCGGTACATCCAGTTGACCTTGGGGTCGTAGAAGACGCGGCCGTAGCCCAGCGGGACCTGGATCCAGAAGCGGCGATCGCTGCCGCCGGCCTCGATGACCATTACGGTGCTGCGGCCGTCCGCCGAGAGCCGGTCGGCGAGCACACAGCCGGCCGAGCCCGCGCCGACGATCACATAATCAGCGTTCACGCGCCATCTCCCCCCGCCTGCCCCGTAGGCCGACGCGCGGACCTTTCCACGCGGTCAAATTACAGTCAACGGGGCCGCCAGGGAGGGGGTTCGCGCTGGTCGCTGCACCTGTGGATGGGAGCGCTCAGGGTCAGGCCGCCGGTCGCAGGCCGAGAATCGCGCGCGCTTCTGCGACGGTGGCCGGACGGCGTGCGTACCGCGGGCAGAGGTCGACGACGCGGCGCACGAGGGCGGCGTTCGAGGGGGCGAGGGTATCCTTGTCGAGGCGCACGTTGTCTTCGAGGCCGGTGCGGCAGTGGCCGCCCGTTTCGAGGGCCCAGTGGTTGAGCGCGATCTGATCGCGGCCGATGCCGGCGGCGGTCCAAGTGGCGTCGGGGGCGAGGCGGGCGATCGTCTCGCGAAAAAAGTCGAAGGCCGGCCGGTCGACCGGCATGGCGTTCTTGACGCCCATCACGAACTGGACGTGGAGAGGGCCATCGAGGCGGCCGTCGCGCTGCATGGCGACCGCCTGGAAGATGTGGCTGAGGTCGAAGCACTCGATCTCGGGCTTGACGCCGTGGGCGCGCATCTCGGACGCCAACCAGTCGACGAGGTCGGGGCTGTTCTCGTAGACGCGCGTCGGGAAGTTGTTGGAGCCGACCGAGAGCGAGCACATGTCCGGGCGGAGCGGGATCATGCCGCCACGCTCGCGCCCTGTGCCGGAGCGCCCGCCGGTCGACAGTTGCACGATCATGCCGGGACAGTAACGCTCGATGCCCTCTTTCAGGCGGGCGAAGCGTTCGGGGTCGGAGGTCGGTGTGCCGTCATCGAGGCGGACGTGGCAGTGGGCGAGGCTCGCGCCTTCCTCGAAGGCTTCGTGGGTCGATTCGATCTGTTCGGCGACGGTGATCGGCACCGCCGGGTTGTCGGCCTTGCGCGGCACGGAACCGGTGATGGCAACGGTGATGACGCAAGGGGTCGGATCGGGCATCGGGGCTTCCTTTGCGGGGCGGGGCGCAATGACGGCACCATGGCAGGACCGGTTCCTACGGGCAACGGTGCAGGCAGGACGTCACGTGACCAGCCGGCCGTCGATGATCTGGACGTGGCGGGTGGCACGGGCGGCGAGGTCCATGTTGTGGGTGACCATGACGATGGCGCGGCCGGCACCGTGCACCAACTCCTCGAAGATGCCGAGGACCTGCTCGCTCGAGGCGGTATCGAGGTTGCCGGTCGGCTCGTCGGCGAGGATGACGTGCGGCTCGTTGGCGAGCGCGCGGGCGATGGCGACGCGCTGGCGCTGACCGCCCGAAAGCTGGCCCGGCAGTTTCAGGCGGTGGTCGGCGAGGCCGAGCGAGGCGAGCAATTCCTCGGCACGCCGGCGCATCGCGGGCTCGGGAAGGCGAGCGAGCGCACGCATCGGCAGCATGACGTTGGCGAGGGCCGAAAACTCCGGCAACAGGAAATGGAACTGGAAGACGAAGCCGAGGAGGGCGAGGCGCAAGCGGGCGCGTTCGGCCTCGCTGAGATCGCTGGTGGTCCGCCCCTCGATCAGCACCTCGCCGTGGGTCGGAGCATCGAGCAGACCAAGGAGATAAAGGAGCGAACTCTTGCCGGAGCCCGACGGTCCCGTGATGGCGACGAACTCGCCGGGTTCGATGGTGAGGTCGATGTCGCGAACGAGCGTCACCGGTATGGCCTCGCCGATGATCTTGGTGACACCGCGCATTTCGATGAGCGGGCCGCCGCCAGCCGATGCCGTCATCACGAGGCCCCCCGGATGATCTCGACCGGGTGGACGCTCGCGGCCTTGCGGGCCGGAAGGTAGCCGGCGATCGCGGATGCCGTGAGGGCGACGAGGGCGGCAATGGCGTAGTGCGTCGCGGTGTAATAGATCGGCAGCGTGGTGGCGTCCATGAACGGGCTCTTGAACTCGATCGAGCCGAGCATGAGGCAGAGCACGTAGCCGAGCGCCCAGCCGAGGACGGTGCCTGCGCCGCCGATCAGGATCGCCTCGATGAGGAAAATGCTGCGCACGGTCGCCTCGGTGAAGCCGAGGGACTTGAGGATGGCGATGTCGCGGGTCTTCTCGTGGGTGATCGTGGGGATGATGTTGAAGGTTCCGAAGGAGGCGACGAGGAGGATCGCGCCGACCACGGTGTACATGATGAAGTTGCGAATCTCGAAGGCCGACAGGAGGTCCTCGTTGGCCTCCTGCCAGGAAACGGATTTATATCCGGTCTGAGCCTCGATGCGGGAAGCGATGGTGCGCGCCTCGAGAACGGCGTCGGCGCGGACGCGGATGGCATTGACGAGGCCGGTCTGGCCGGCGAGGATCTGAGCGGTCTTGATGAGCGTGTAGGCCTGCGTCTCGTCGTTCTGGCTGATGCCCGAATGGTGCAGGGCGACGACCGTGCAGGAGATCACCTGACCGGTTCCCGACGCGAGCGTAATGGTGTTGCCGACGCGCGCGCCGATGCGGGCCGCGAGCTTGTCGCCGAGAATGATCGCGTTCGAGGCCTTGTAGAGTTCATCGAGCGTGCCGTCGACGACCTGATCGGCGAGCTTGGAAACGAAGGGCTCGCGCTTTGGGTCGACGCCGGTGACGTTCGCTGCCGTGTCGCGTCCGGCATAGCGGATCACGGCGCGGGTCTGCGTCGAAGGGGCGACGGCTCCCTCGAGCCAATCCTCGAGCGTGGCGACGATGGCATAGGGGTTCTTGATCCCGGCCCGCGTCACCGGCGAGCGCAGGCCCGAATAGGCGACCGCGTCGAAGGCGTCCTCGGCCGGCTGGCGTGGCGGATTGCGCTGCTCGTCGCTCACCGTGACATGCGGCAGGCTGTCGACGAGCTGGTCGACGAAGTCGCGCTGCGAACCCTCCATCAGAGCCGCCATCATGACCGAGAAGCCGACGCCCATGGCGACGCCGAACATGCCGACCAACGTCTGACGCAGGCGCGAGCGGACATGCGTGAAGGCGATGTCCAGGATGAGGCTCATCGGTTCGCCACCTCCCGCATGCGCACCCGGGTACCGGTGTCGAGATCGTCGCGGCGCGGCACGAGGACGATATCGCCGGGCTCGAGGCCCGAAATGACTTCGCTCACGCGCCCGCCACGCGCGCCGAGCACGACGTCCCGCTGTCGCAGACGTCCATTCTCGACCACCTGCGCCTTGCCGGCGCTCACCGCCTCGGTCGGCACGAGGACGGCGTTCTCGGCCTCGCGCACGACGATGTTGGCCTCGATGCTCATGCCTATGAGCAGGGGCGTGTCGTCCGGCAGTGAAAGAAAGACGCGGAACGTCTTGGTCTCGGGTGTCCCCTTCGGCGTAATGCGATCGACGGCTGCGGTCAGCGGTACGCCTTCGTGGCCCTCGTGACGCAACAGAACGCGCTGACCCGTCTTGACGCGGAAGACATCGTCCTCGTTGACCTCCGCCACGATCTGCAGCGGCTGCGGCTGGCCGATCCACAAGAGGACATCGCCAGCGCCGACGCCGGCGATCTCGCCGACCTCACCGTCCCGTCGGAGCACGACGCCATCCATCGGCGAGCGCAACTGCAGTTCCTCGATGCGGTGCTTCTGGGCGACGATCCTCGCCTCGAACTCTCGGATCTGGGTCAGCTTCTCGTCGAATTCCTTGCGCGAGGTGATGTTGCGTTCAACCAGCCGGCGGAGCCGCTGGACGTCCTCGCGAAGGTAGGCGAGGCGCGCCTCGAGCTCTGTCAGCTGGGCGCGCTCCTCGCCATCGTCGAGGCGGGCGAGAATCTCGCCCTGCTTCACCGTCTTGCCTTCGCAGTCACAGAGTTCGGTGATGCGCCGGCGGGAGGGAGCCGTGACCTTGGCCCAGGTCTTGGGCTCGACGATCCCGGTCGCATAGACGACCTCGGCGGCGCTGCCACGGGCAAGGCGTGCGACGGTGACCTCGACATCGCGGCCGGCCAGCCACCAGAGGGCGAGGATCGCGGCGACCAGGAAGGCGAGGATCGCCGCGAGCGAGAAGGTGGGCGCCTTGCGGGCGGGGGGTGGTGTCGCGGCTGATTTGACCGCGGCCGGCGTTGCCGGTTTCGCCGGGTCGGCCGGTGCGGGGGGCGATTTCGGGTCGAGGGGGGGCATCGTTCACTCGGGCTGGCTCGGGGAATCTCTGTCGCTGGTCGAATGCGGCCGGGCCGCGGTGTCCCCGCGGTCGATCCGGCAACGGGCAACCGGCCGGCGGGCGCGGGGCGAGGCGTCGGACCGAACATGCGCGCCCGCGCGCCGGGGCACAATGCTCCGATCGGCGCGCTGTTCGCGGGCCGGCGTCAGGCGCGTGCCTGCGGCATGAGTTCGATGACGATCGCCCCGTCCCTCACGAAACTCGGTTGGTGGCGCACCAGGACCCGGTCGCCGTCGTGGGCGCCGATGGTGTCGCCGTCGGCGATGACCGCTCCGGCCGTCAGCATGTAACCGGCGAGGTCGTGGATGGTCTCGAAGAGCCAGCGTCCGTCGACAGCGGCGTCGCGAGCCTGGATATCCAGGTGGCCGAGAGCATGCATGCCGACGGTATAGGCGGCAAAGCGTCCCGGCCTGCCCTCCTCCTCGGCAGCCAGATCCGGGCCGATCTGGATGTTGACCCAGAGCATGACCGGCAGGATCCCGTCGCCAAGTCGATCGGCGAGGGCAAGGAGGGTGCCGGCGCTCTGCACCAGACCGGCGTCGCCCCAATAGACGCCGAGGCTGTCGCTCAACTCGACGACGCAGGCCATGAGGCGCGTCAAGGCCACCCTCGTCGCCACCGGTCCGCCCGCATGGCCCGTGATCCCGACGATGGCGTGCGCTCTATGACCGGCCAGCGTCGGGCCGGCGTCACGCCACCACCAGGCCGAACGGACCGCGCTATCGAGGTCGTTGTTCGGGATCGGAGCCGGCATGGCGGCAACGAATCCGAGGGCGCCTTCGAGCAGGAAGGTGAACGTGCCGTCGGTGGCGGAGAGGACCTGTGGGGCGGGACCGCCCCAGCGTTCGCCGTAGCGGCGGGCGAGTGCCACGGGATCGATGTTCAATGGCGTGCTCAACGCGAGCATCGCAATGGCATTGCCTGTCGAGCGGTCGAGCGCATCGGTCGCCTCGCTGTCGCCGAGGGCATGCATGTCGGCATTCGCCACGTTTCCCCCTCCTCGTGCCCACGCGCCCAAACGGTGCTCGGCGGTCCGAGCCCTCGGAACGAGCGCGGGCTCAATCTCCGTCGCCATCCAGATCGAGGACGCCAAGTCGTTCGAGGCGCCGGGCCAGCCCACTCGAATCGGAGAAATGGTGGGTGATGAAGGCGAGATCATGAGCGGCGGCGATATTGTCCGCGTTGTCATCGACGAAAAGGGTGCGTGACGGCTCGAGGGAAAAGCGCTCCACGAGCACTTCGAATATGCGGGGATCGGGCTTGGCGAGGCCTTCCTCGGCCGAGACGACGATGCCATCGAAGCGCGCGAGTTCGGGAAACCTCGCCCGGGTCTAGGCCAGCTTCTCGCTCGAGAAGTTCGTCAGGCCGAAGACCGGGATGGGGCGCGCAACGAGGCGGGCGAGGATGTCGGCGGTGCCGGGGACCGGACCAGGAACCATCTCCTGCCAGCGCGCATGGTAAGCCTCGATAAGCTCGCGGTGCCTGGGAAAGCGCGCGGCCAGTTCCGCCACTGCCTCGCGCCATGGCCGGCCGAGGTCCAGTTCATGATTCCAGGCGGGGGTGCAGACCTCTGCGAGGAAGCACTCCATGGCCGCCTCGTCGCCGGCAAAGAGTTTGCGATAGAGGTGTCGGGAATCCCATTGGATGAGGACGTTCCCGATATCGAGGACGACCGTTTGGATCGGCTGATCCGGCATGGCTGATCCGGGTTCTGGGGTGCGGGCAACGTGGTGGCGCATCGGATACCTTCAGGCAAGTGGTCGCTCGTTTCGCCGAGGTCGGGGAGCGGTTGGCGGCGCCGCTGAAAGGACATCCCACGGGCACGCGGGCATGCGCCGGGCGCGACCCTGCCATGCACTCGAGTGCCAGCGTCGGTCCCCCACGGCTGCTATCCCGAGATGCCACGCAAAGGTGCGACCAGGATGACAGACGTGCCAAATCCGAGCCGCGCCACGGGGGATGCGGCGCTCGATGGAGCGACCGGCGGGGCGGCAATTGCCGAGGCCGGGGACGGAGCGCGGGCGCGTACGATCGAGCAGTCGACGAGCGGCGGGTTGTTCGACAACGCCTATCTCCTGCTCACCTGCACGTCCATCTTCTGGGCCAGCAACTTCGTGCTCGGTCGCGCGGTGGCGGGCCATGTGCCGCCCGTCGCGCTCGGCTTTCTGAGGTGGGCGGTCGCGGCGCTCATCCTGTTGCCTTTCGCGTTGCCTCGGCTCAGGGCGGAGTGGCCGACCATCAAGGCGTCATGGCGCTTGCTGGTGGCGCTCGCGCTCCTCGGTCCCGGCTTTTTCAATACGATCGCCTATGTCGGGCTCAACTACACGACAGCGCTCAACGGGCTCGTGCTGCAGTCGGCGGGACCCGTGATGATCGCGCTCACGGGCTTCTTGATCTTCGGCGATCGCATCGCGCGTTCGGCGGGCATCGGCATCGCCATTTCGCTGGTCGGCGTGCTCGTGGTCGTCGGGCGGGGTGATCTCGCGTTCCTCGCTCAGCTCAGACCGAACCTCGGCGATGCGCTGATCCTCATCGGGTTCCAGGCCTGGGCGGTCTATACCGTGCTCCTGCGCAAACGGCCGGACCTCAACTGGCTGACGTTCTCGTTTGTCCTCGCGGTGGTGGCCGCGATGGTCAACCTGCCGTTCACGATCCGCGAGCATCTCGCGGGACAGCAACTGGTGTTCGATGGGCCGACCGTGGCGGCGGCCCTGTTCGTTGCGATTTTTCCGAGCATCCTCTCGTATAGATTCTACAATCGCGGCGTGCAGTTGATCGGGTCAAATCGGGCGGGGGTCTTCCTCCATCTCGTGCCGATGTTCGGCTCGCTGCTCGCGATCGCGCTGCTCGGCGAGCGACTCGAGGGCTTCCATGTGGCGGGTTTCGCGCTGATCCTCGGCGGCGTCTCGCTCGCGGCACGCCAGCCACGCATCGCAGCCGCCACCAAGCCCCGCCGATAGGGATGACCTCGCGACAACCCTGAGCCTTGCGTCCGGGCGCGGCCTCGCCCAAGAAGGACACCGCTGAGCGGCCGCCGGCGGTGCGGCCGGGCGAGCCGACCCCTTCGGGCGCGTCAGACCCCCCATTCAGAGGTTTCCAGAAGTCAGATGTCCCTCGAACTCGACAGCATCGAAAAGGCGATCGCCGAAATCGCAGCCGGCCGGCCCGTGGTTGTGGTCGACGACGACGACCGGGAGAACGAGGGCGATCTGGTCATGGCGGCCTCGCTGGCGACGCCCGAGTGGGTCGGCTTCATCATCCGGCACACCGGTGGCGTGCTTTGCGTGCCGCTGACGGTCGCCGATGCGCGCCGGCTGCAGCTGCAACCGATGGTCGCCCACAACGACGCGCCGCTTGCGACGGCGTTCACAGTCTCGGTCGACTATCGAGTGGGCCTCACCACCGGGATATCCGCCGAGGAACGCAGCAACACGGTGCGCGCGCTCGCCAACGGCAACGTCGGGGCGGCGGACTTCGTGCGGCCGGGGCACATCTTTCCGCTGATCGCGCGCGAGGGCGGCGTGCTGATCCGGACAGGGCATACGGAAGCCTCGGTCGATCTCGCGCGGCTCGCGGGGCTGGCGCCGGTCGCGCTCATCTCCGAACTCGTCAACGATGACGGCTCGGTGCAGAAGGGCGAGCAGATCCAGGCCTTCGCGCGGGCGCACAAGCTCGCCCTCGTCTCGATCGCGGACCTCATCGCCTATCGTCAGCGCAGCGAGCGGTTGGTCTCTCGCCTCTCGATGAGCGAGGTTCGCACGGCTGCGGGAACGGCCCAGGCGGTGGTTTATGAAACCCCATTCGATACCGCGCAGCACCTGGCGCTCGTTTATGGCGACATCGGCGACGGGGAGGCGGTGTTGACGCGCCTGCAACGCGAAAGCACCGTCGAGGATGTGTTCAATGCGCGTGGTGGTGCCCTCGAGGCGTCGCTAAAGCAGATCGCGCGTGAAGGGCGGGGTGTCGTCGTCTATCTGAGGCAAGGGGCGGTCGGCGTGGCAGAGGCCGGAAAACTCTGGGGCCGCGAAGGCCACCAGAGCGAGCGCAGCCGCCAGGAGCAGTGGCGCGAGGTCGGGCTCGGGGCGCAGATCCTGCGGGACCTCGGGATCCGGTCGATCCGCGTGCTCGGCACGCGCGAGCGCACGTACATCGGTCTTTCGGGCTTCGACGTCGAGGTCTTGGGAACGGAAATCATCCACCCGGAATAGTGGCGCGAGCAGGGGCCGCGGGACTGCGGGGACATCGCGGTATCGGGAGAAGAAAATGGGTTTCGAGCGCAAAATCAGGATCGCACCCAGCATCCTCTCGGCGGATTTCGCCGACTTCGGGCGCGAGTGCGAGGCGATCGAGGCGCAGGGCGCGGACTGGGTCCACGTCGACGTCATGGACGGCCATTTCGTCCCCAACATCACGTTCGGGCCGCAGACCTGCGCGGCCATCCGTCCGCACATCGCGGGCACCATGGACGTGCACCTCATGGTGGCGCCGGTCGACCCATACCTCGAAGCGTTCGCCAAGGCCGGGGCGGATATTCTGACCGTTCACGTCGAGGCCGGGCCGCATCTCGACCGCACGCTGCAGGCGATCCGCGCACTCGGGAAAAGGGCGGGCGTGGCGCTCAATCCGGCGACACCAGCCGCGCAAATCGAATGCGTGCTCGATCGCATCGACCTCGTTTGCGTGATGACCGTCAATCCCGGCTTCGGCGGCCAGTCGTTCATCCGTTCGCAGATCGACAAGGTGGCGCGCTTGCGAAAGATGATCGGCGATCGACCCATCCACATCGAGGTCGATGGCGGGGTGACGGAGGAGACCGCGCCGCTGGTCGCGGCCGCTGGAGCCGATGTGCTCGTTGCCGGTTCGGCGGTGTTCAAGGGTGGCTCGGTCGCCAAGCCGGAGGTTTACGGGCGCAACATCCGTTCGATTCGGGCGGCGGCGGAGGCGGCACGGGCGGGTGCGCGGCCGGCGGCCTGAGCGCCGGGACGTCGGCGGCAAGGGAGTTAAATGAAGGCCTGGGCGACGAAGGAGCGGTGACATGGCGGTGACGGCGGAGGAAGGTGTGCTCGGGAGCGATGCGCCGCTTTTCGTCCTTCCCGGCGTCGACGGCGGCCGGCATGCGCTCGCCGATCTCGCGGGCGAACGCGGGACCGTGGTGGCGTTCATCTGCAACCATTGTCCCTATGTGGTCGCGGTGATCGATCGGCTGGTGCGCGATGCGCGCGATCTCGCCCCGCTCGGCGTTGCAACGATCGCGATCTGCTCCAACGATGCGCGGGCCTATCCGGACGATTCCTTCGAGAACATGAAGACCTTTGCGGAACGCCACGGCTTCACGTTCCCCTACCTGCATGACGAGAACCAAGACGTCGCGCGGGCCTTCGGGGCGGTGTGCACGCCGGACCTCTTTGGCTATGACGGCGGGCTGAAACTGAGGTATCGCGGGAGGATCGATGCGAGCCGGCGCGAGCCGGGGTCGGCGGATCTGCGCCGAGATCTCTTCGAGGCGATGCGCGAAGTCGCCAAGAGCGGGCGCGGTCCGGCGGAGCAGTTTTCCTCCATGGGCTGTTCGATCAAGTGGCGGGACGGTCATTGAGCGCCGTCGTGTTCGATCTCGACGGGACCCTCGTCGACAGTGCTCCGGCAATCCGGGCGGTCGCCAACGAGCTGCTGGCGCGGATCGCGCCCGGCATTGCGCCGCTCAGCCTCGCCGAGACACGGGCATTGATCGGGAACGGGGCGTCGGCGTTTCTGCATGGAGCGCTCGAGACGCGTGCGATCAACGATCCGGGCGCCTTTGCGAGCCGGCTCGCGCTCTTTCTCGAAATCTACGAGGCCGCGCCCGGTGACGCCAATGTCGCCTATCGCGGGGCGGTCGCGGCCATCGCCGAACTCCGGCGCGCCGGCCACAGGATCGGGCTCTGCACGAACAAGCCAACCGGTCCGACGATCTCGGTGCTCGAGGCGCTCGGCCTCGGCGAGGCGTTCGCCGCGGTGGTGGCCGGCGACACGCTCGCCGAACGCAAGCCCCATCCCGCCCCGCTCATCGAGACGGTGCGCCGGCTAGGCGGAGGTCCCGCGCTCTATGTTGGTGACAGTGAGGTCGATGCCGAAACGGCGGCGGCGGCGGGCATCGATTTCGTTCTCCACACCGAGGGATACCGCAAGGCCCCGGTGGACCGCCTCGTGCATGCCGCTCGCTTTTCCGACTTCCAGGAGCTAGCGGTGATCGTCGACAGGCTCGCGGGCGGGCGCGGCGGCCCGTCAGCGTCGACCTAGCCCTCGAGCACCATCACCGCGTCGAGCCCGAGTTCCTTGGCCAGCACGCCGAGGCGACGACGCAGACGTTCGCCATCCAGGTTGACGACCGGGCGGCTCAGCGTGAGGCGCAGCTTTCCGTCGACGACGGCGAGGCGCGCATGGCCGATCACGCCGGGACGACCGATCGCGATCATGTGCCCCGTGCGGAGCGCGGCGCCCAGAACGCGGGCCCGTTTCAAAAGGTCCGGGGCAACGAACTGCCTGAGGCGGGAGACCAGGGTGTCGTTCACGAGGCCTTCGTGCCGGTAGTAGATGGCGAGGGCCATGAAGGCCCGGCCGGTGTGGTCGACGCCGGAGAACGCGCCGTTCTCGACCAAGTTGACGCTCTGCTCGCCGCGATATTCCGGGTGAACGCGCCAGCCGATGTCCGAGAGGAGGCAGGCGGCATGGCGCACGCGCCGCTGCTCGGCGGTTTCGGAGGCAAAGGCCGTGGCGAACAGATCGTCGGTCCAGGTCGGCAGTTCTCGCGCGTGGACACCCGAGCGGGCGCGAAGGTCCGCCAGGTCTTCGCACGCGGCGAGCAAGGGATCGCGCCCGCGCTCGGTCTGCGACTTGAGCTCGTGCAGCACCCCTTCGCGCACGCCATAGGATGAAATGAGCACGACGCGCGGCTTGCCCGTACGGACCAACCGCTCCAGCACCACCGCTCCGAACGGAGCAAGCTCGCGCCGGCCACCCGACATCGCTTCGATGCCCGTTGCGCTGGATGGGGGGACGTTCTGCAACTCACGACAAAAGCGGACCAATTCGTCGGGCGTGATGGCGTAGTGATCGAGGATGCGCAATGGATAGCGGGTTACCGCCATGTGCGCGCGAGCGATGGCGCGCCAACTGCCACCGACCGCATAGATGGCTCGCCCACGCGCCGCGCCGGCCAGCCAAGGCACGTCACGCATCGCATCGCCGGTGATCTGGCGCGCCCGCTTCATGTCGCCGCCGCTCGCCAGCTTCAGTCGGAGGCCGCCGATCGGCAGTGTCACGAAACGGCGCGAGCGTTCGACGTCGGTGTCGATCAGTTCGAGACTGCCGCCGCCGAGATCGCCGACGATGCCGTTGCAGTTCGGAAAGCCAGCCGAGACTCCGAGCGCGGCAAGCTCGGCTTCGCGCTGTCCTGTCAGGAGTTCGACCGGGCCAAGGAGCACCTGCTCCATCGCGGCGAGCGCGGCGACGCCATCCTCGGCCTCGCGGACGGCGGCGGTCGCAATCGCACGGACTCCGGTGATCTCCATCAAATCGATGATCGCCCGAAATCGCCGCAGTGTCGTCAGCGTGAGGTCGAGGCTCGGACCTTCGAGACGCCCCGTGCCGGCGACGGCACTGCCGAGCGCACATTGGATCTTTTCATTGAAAAGGAGGGCGGGCGCCCTGGTCAGGCCCTCGTAGACAACGAGCCGGACCGAGTTCGACCCGATGTCGATGACGGCGAACGGCTTGTTGCCCGCCCCATGTGGTGCGTTCCGGTTCAACTGCTCGCGCGGTCCGCCGACCTCTTGGGGGTCCGAAGTCATCCCACCTCGTTCACCACGGGCGCCGGCGCGATGCTGATCGTCGGCGGCATGTTGCTCGTCAGCGAGCCACCCCGACCCGAAAGACTGGGATTGCGCATGAAGTACTCATGGGCGTTGAACGGGGCGCTGTCACTCGCCACGAGGCGTTGCCACAGTCCGTGGCGGTCGCATACCCAGCTTTGCTGGTTGTCCAGAAGATTGGCGAGCATGATCTGTTCGAGGACCTGCGCATGGACCGTCGAGTTGGTGATCGGGGCGAGCACCTCGACGCGGCGCTCGAGGTTGCGCGGCATCATGTCGGCCGAGCTGATGAAGACGTGGGAGGTCGCGGACGGCAAAGGCGCGCCGTTGGCGAAGCAGTAAATCCGCGCGTGTTCGAGGAAGCGGCCGACGATGCTCTTGACGCGGATGTTCTCGGACAGCCCCGGAACCCCGGGCCTCAGGCAACAGATGCCGCGGCAGACGAGTTGGACCGGCACGCCGGCGCGGCTCGCACAATAGAGCGCGTCGATGATGTCGGTGTCGACCAGGGCGTTCATTTTCATCCAGATACCGGACGGCTTGCCAGCCTTGGCATTGCCGATCTCGGCCGCGATGAGTTCGAGGAGGCGGCGCTTGATGCCGTGCGGGGAGACTGCGAGCAGGCGCAGGTCGCCGATGTCGCACGCGGATGTTATGTAGTTGAAAACGTTCGTCACATCACGACCGATGGTGCGGTCGGCGGTGAAGAACGAAAGGTCGGTGTAGATGCGGGCCGTGACGGGATGATAATTGCCGGTCCCGATGTGGCAGTAGGTGGCGAGGCGGCCGCCCTCGTTGCGCACGACCTGGCCGAGCTTGGCATGCGTCTTCTTGTCGATGAAACCGAAGATGACGTGGGCACCGGCGTTTTCGAGGTCGCGCGCCCATCTGAGGTTGGCCGCCTCGTCGAAACGGGCCTTGACCTCGACGATGGCGGTGACGGACTTGCCGCTGTTGGCGGCCTCCTTCAGAGCCTCGACGATCGGCGATTCCTTACTGGTTCGATAGAGCGTCCAACGGATGGTGCCGACATCGGGATCGGCCACCGCCTGGCGCAGGAACTGGAGCACGACGTCGAACGATTCGTAGGGGTGGTGGACGACGATGTCCTTGGCGCGGATCGCGGCAAAGCAGTCGCCGCCGAACTCCCTGATCCGTTCCGGAAAGCGGATGTTGAAGGGCGGAAAGAGGAGCGCCGGGCGCTCCTTGATGATCATCTGCTGGGTGTCCGCCAACCCGAGCAGGCCGTGCTGGAACACCGTCTCGTCATCGGAGACCTCGAGTTCGCGGACGATGAAGTCCTTGAGCTTGGGAGGCATCGCAGCGTCGATCTCGAGGCGGATCACCGAGCCGCGTCGGCGGCGCTTCAGGGCCGTCTCGAAGAAGCGCACGAGATCCTCGGCTTCGTCTTCGATCTCGATGTCGCTGTCGCGCAGGACCCGGAAGGCGCCCACGCGCTTGGCGCGATAGCCGATGAAGAGGCGAGGGACGAACAATTCGATCATGCGCTCGGCGCGCAAGAAGCGGGCGACCGGCTCACCGGCGGCGGCCACGCGGCGGCCACGCGAGCGGCGCGCGCCACTCGATTGCGGAAGCCGGATGAAGCGGTCGATGCGACCGGCCGGAAGCGGCAGAACGGCATGCTTGACCTTGCTCGGCTCGCCGATGCGCTCGAGCGCGAAGCCGACCGCCATGCCGCCCGACGGGATGAACGGGAACTGGTTGGCGATGTCGACCGAGATGGGCGTCAGCAGCTCGAAATAGCTCTCTTCGAACTGTGCCTCGAGCCACGCGCGCTCCTCGTCGGTGAGATCGGCCGGCTCCACGAGTTCGATGCCCTGGGCCGTCAGTTCCTCGCTGAGCTTGCCCCAGGTGTCCTGCTGGGTCTTGGAGAGGCGCTCGACGTCGGCGGCGATGCGGGTGAGCTGCTGGGCCGGGGTCAGGCCGTCCTTGCTCGGCTGCTCCACCTGGGCCGCGAGCTGACCTTTGAGGCCGGCGACGCGCACCATGTAGAACTCGTCGAGGTTCGAGGCTGAAATC
>WGLQ01000003.1 GCA_016125495.1 Hyphomicrobiales bacterium
CCCCACCACACGGTCGCACCCGCTCGCACCCGCTCCTACCGCCGTCAGCCGCCCTCGCGCGCCGCACGCACCGCCTTCAGAACCCCGACGATGGCGCGGTCGCGCTCGGCGGCCATGTCCTTGAAATGGCGGTCGCCGGCAATCGCGTTGCAGCCATCGACCATGCGATTGCGCAATTCGGCGGTCAGCTCCGGCGCCTCGAGCCGGGTCCAGGGCAGTTTGAGCGCCGGCCCGAACTGGTCGAGGTTGGTGGCCATGCCGCCGGCCCCGCAGGCGACGTGAAAGGCCATGCACTGGCCCTGGATCGCCATGCGCGGGGCGGGCCCGTTCATCAGGGCGATGTCGATGTCTTCGGGTGTCGCCTCGCCGTTCGCCACCATGTGCAGCGCCTCGCGCCAGAGGGCCTCCTGGAGGCGCGTTGCAACGAAGCCGGGCACCTCCTTTTTCATCACCAGCGGCGCCTTGCCGGCATGGGCGTAAAAATCGCGGGCCCAGGCGACCGCCTCGGGCGCGGTTCGGGCGCCGCCGATGATCTCGACCAGCGGCAGGAGATAGGGCGGATTGAAGGGATGGCCGACGATGGTGCGCTCGGGCGTTTCGCAGCGGGCCTGAATGTCGGTCATCGGCAGACCGGAGGTGCTCGAGGAGATCACGACGCCAGCCGGAACGAGCCGGCCGAGCCGCTCATAGAGGTCCTGCTTGATGTCGAGGCGCTCGGGGGCGCTTTCCTGGACGAACTCGGCATCGCCGACCGCTTCGGCCAGATCGTCGGTCAGCCGCAGCCGCTCGCGCGAGGCGCCGGGCGCGAGGCCGAGCGCCGTCAGGCTGATCCAGGCGGTGTCGAGGACCTCCTCGAAGGCAGCGCGCTCGGCCATGGAGTGGAGATAGGCCGAGACATCGTAGCCCCTCGCAAGGAAGTGGGCCGCCCAGCCCGCCCCGATCGGGCCCGCGCCGATGCTCGCCACACGCCTTACGTCCCCGGGTGCCGGTCGCGCCATGCTGGTCCCTCCGCCCCTCGATGCCCCTCAACGACCCTTGAACCGAGGCTCGCGCCTCTCGACGAACGCACGCACGCCCTCCTGCGCGTCCTCGGACGCGAGCATTGCGCGATAGGTCTTCATCTCGTTGGTGCGCATGCGCGCGAAAGCCTGCTCGAGCGGAACGCACTCGATGCCGCGCAGCACTTCCTTGACGGCCTGCAACGCGAGGGGGGCGGCCTTGGCGAGGTGTGAAGCCCATTCGCGCGCGGCCGCCATCAGATCGGCATGCGGCACCACCTTGTTGACGAGGCCGTAGTGGGCGGCCTCGCTGGCCGGCATCCGCCTGCCGAGCAGGAACATCTCCATGGCGATGTTGTGCGGCACACGGCGGGGGAGGCGCTGGAGGGCACCGGCGTCGGGGACGATGCCGAGCGGCAGCTCGGGTAAAGCGAACTGGACATGCTCGGAGGCGATGACGAGGTCGCAGGCCAGCGCCAGCTCGAAACCGCCGCCGATGGCGAGCCCGTTGAGGGCGGCGATCACCGGCTTGTTGTTGTTCCAGTTCTCCGTCAGTCCGGCGAAGCCGCCATCGCCGTAGTCGCCGACCTCCCACCAGTTGTCGAGCTGCGTGCCGTCCGCCTCGAGTGATTTGAGATCCCATCCCGCCGAGAAAATGCGATCGCCGCGCGCGGTCAGGATCGCCACGCGCAGTTCTGGATCGTCGCGCAATTCGGCGAATGCGGCACCAAGCTCGCGGCTCATCTCGTGATCGATGGCGTTGACCTTGGGCTTGTCGAGCGTCACCTCGAGCACATGGCCATTGCGCCTCACCTCGACGTACTGGCCCATCGACACCCACTCCATGCGTTGCAGCCGGGCCGGCCGAAGCCCTTCGCATGGCGGTCGGCCGGCGCGACGATCCATCACCGTGGCCAACAGTCGGGCAACGGCGCCGACCGCATTGCGGAGAATTCGTCTCGATCTGTCATTTTTTGGAATGCGCCGGCGCTGGCTGCCCGGCGCCCCGGCGAGGGCCCACCACGGCCGTGGCACCCTGCGGGACCGCCGAGGAACCGGGAGACGTCGTCCGGGCGCGCTGGCGCCCGGACGGTTCTTCGTAGAGGGCCAGCCGATCAGCCGGCGGTGTATTCCTTCGACTTGAAGGAGAGGTGCGCGATCGCCGCCGGGGCGTCCGAAATCTTGCGGATGTTGCCCCAGGTCTGCTTGTAGTTCGGCAGGATCAGCTCGTTGACACCGGCGTTGATGACGTTGCCCTGCGTGCCGGTCGGCGCGCCGAACAGCATGAAGGTCTCGCCGCGCTTTGCGGTCGGCGTCGGGTAGGCCATGGCCTGCGTCGCACCGACGTCGTTGTAGACCTCGACGAGATCGCCCGCCTTCAGGCCGAGTTCCGCCATGTCGTCCGGATTGATCTCCAGGAACGGATAGGGATAGCGGTCGGAGACGAAGTCGTTGTCCTTGTCGAGGAACCAGTTCTGCCAGTTGATGTTTGAGCGGCCGTTGTTGATCAGGAAGCGGTGGCCCGCCTTCTGTGCCGCCTTGCCCGGCGCCTGCAGCCCGCGCCAGCCACCGCCGCAGAAGAGGGCCTTCTTGTCCTGGCG
Organism: Hyphomicrobiales bacterium; assembly: GCA_016125495.1. Lineage (NCBI taxonomy): Bacteria > Pseudomonadati > Pseudomonadota > Alphaproteobacteria > Hyphomicrobiales > Hyphomicrobiales bacterium. The sequence goes on from WGLQ01000003.1 coordinate 2,600, forward strand.
ACCGTGACGCGTGAAGTTGCCGTCCGTGTAGAGCCGCTTGGTGCCGACCAGCTGGCCGTTCGCGAAACCGACGACCGGCTCCTGGACGCCATTGTTGCCCATGGCGCGCAGGCGCTCGTAGGTCACCTCCGGATTGCCCTTGTTGTAGCCGTCCATGAAGGCGTCTTCCTCGCTCGACCAGTCGTAGCCCTTGAACTGGTCGGCGTATTCGTTGCGCCCTTCCTCGCGCAGCACGCGCTCGAGGTGTTGGGCAAGACCGGCCGCGATGAGGCAATCCGGTTTCGCCGAGCCGGGACCGTCCATGTATTTCTCGACCAAGCGCATGCGCCGCTCGCCGTTCATGGAGGTCAGATTCATCTCCCCGGATTCGACCGCCGGGAGGATGACATGCGCGCCTTGACCGATCTGGGTGTGGATGATGTCGACGTTGACGGAGAACAACCCACCCGCTTCGATCGCACCGACGATCGCATCGACCAGTTCCTCGCGCGTCGCGCCGGCACGGGCGTCCATGGCCTCCTTGACCATGTTCGTGCGCCGGTTGTAGACGCGCTTGAACTCGACGGCGTTCAACGTCGTCTTGTAATGGTCGTTCGCCCAGATGTGGTGAACCTTGCCGCGCCCGGCGATGATGAGCTGGTCGAGGTAGGGAGCCGGGCGCCCGACATGGGCGTCGGAGGGACGAAAATACCCCTCCTGGTGACCGCCGAGGCGGCAGACGCCACCGCCCTCGCGACCGATGTTGCCGGTGGCGAGGCCGATGTTCACAAGCGCGCCGATCGTGCGGTAGTTGTCGTTGCCCCAGATGATGCCCTTTTCGTAGGCCGTGACGCACTTGCGGCGCCGGCCGTCGATCGGCTCGGCGATCCAGGCGGCCGCCTTCATGATGTCGGCCTCGGAAACGCCGCAGATCCCGGCCGCCTCGGCGAGCGACATGCGGCACTCGGCCTTGGCCATCTCGAAGGAGCCGAGTGGGGAGGGGAACTGTTCGTTCTGGGGTTGCGCGACATCCCCCTGGAAGGTGGATTTGGCGATGAAGTCGCTGTCGACCCAGCCCTTCTCGACGATGTGCGTGAAAATGGCGTTGAAGAGCGCGAGGTCGGTGCCCGAGGCGATCGCCAGGTGGAGGACGTTGTCCTTGCCCGCCTCGATCTCGGCGGCATTGACGGAGACGGTGCGGCGCGGGTCGACGAAGATGACCTTGGCGCCCTTGCGCATCCCGGGAACCATGTGGTTGAGGAACAAATTCGTCTGCGTTTCGAGCGGGTTCGCACCGACGATCATGATCGTATCGGTGAGACCGTAGTCCTCGTAGGCGTAGTTCAGCTCGTCGACGCCCATGTCGCGGCTCGAGTGAACCTCGGAGTTGTAGGCCGGGCGGTTGTGGATGCGGCAGTTCTTGACCTTCATGGATTGGAAATAGAGCTTGCCGGTGCCCCAGGTGTTCTCATAGCCGCCGGCCGAGCCGCCGTGGTCGAACATGGAGACGAAAAGGTCGTCCTCGTCGTCCTTGTCGATGACGCGGGCGGTGACGCGGGCAACGAGGTCGAGCGCGTCGTCCCAACTCGTCGGCTGCCACGTGCCATAGCGCCAGACCATCGGCTCGGCGAGGCGCTGCTGCTGCGTGCCGGTGATGTCGGAGCGCCGGTTCTCCGCCATGCGGGCGCCGCGCACGGAGCCGAGGCCGGAGTTCACGGTGCAGCCCTGATCCGGCTTGATGACGAGGTGGACGTCGCGGCCGTTCTGCTTGACGACGTTGTACATCGAGGGAGCGTACCAGGCGTCCGTCTCGGCGCCCTGCTGGCGCGAGAGATCGGCGCCGAGTGCGTTCTCACCGGGTGCCGTGCCGCCCTGCTTGTTCACCGGCCAAGTGTAGGCGTGATAGCCGCAGCCGACGATGCAGTAGTGGCAGGTGACGTTGTGCTTCTTGGCGTCCGCCGGAATGATGGGCAAACGGTCCACGTGTCGCTTATAAGCCATTTCATCCTCCCTCAGAGCACGTTCGACAGGCGACCGTAGAGCAGCTCATCGACGCCTTCGGCATAGATGTCGCCCTTGTCGTCCACGCGGAGCATGTATTGCGGGAGGTTCTGGGTTGCCTGTCCCCAAACCTGCATGCCGCCGGCCTCGCAATCGAAGACCGAGTAATGGCCGGGGCAGTTGAGCGTGCGGCGCTCGGCGTTGTAGCTCAGCGGAAAGCCCTTGTGCGGGCAAACGGTGGAAAATCCGACGATGTCACCGTCGGGGCCGACACCACCCTCGATCCGCTTTCCGAGCTTCATCACGACGCCCGGCGCATCGGCATCGGGATAGGCGACTTCGAGCGGCTCGTCGGCCTTGAGGTCGGCCAAATTGGCGAGCCTCGTGACCGGATACTCGACGAGCGCGCTCGCCACCTTCGCCTCGGCCCGCGCCGGCAGCATGGTGGCAGCCGCGGCGCCCGCCGTCGCGAGTGCGCCGCCTCTCAGGAACTGGCGCCGGCCGAGATCGACCAGCTTGTTGCAACCCTTCATGGATGTCTCCTCCAGATCGGCCCGTTGGTTCGGGTCGAGCGGAGAAGAGCAACCGGCGTGCCAAGGTTAACATCCCCCTATGCGTCTGATTTCACGTATTTTTATTTTCCGGAAGGGTCGACGACGTTCGATTTTCCGGACATTCGCGGCAGGGGGTGTCCGGAAATCCGAACGGGCGGGCGGCTCGAATTTCAATCGCTGGACGAGATGGCGAGCCGCTTCATCTTCTCCCAAAGCGTGGTGCGCGAGACGCCCAACAGCTCGGCCGCGTCGGTGGCATTGCCAGCGGTCGCGGCAAGGGCCCGCTCGATCTGACGCCGCTCGGCCCGGGCACGCACCTCGGCGAGGGTCAAGAACTGCTCGCCGGACGCACCCTGAGCATTCGCGGACCCGTCGGGAAAGAGATCGGCGGGCATGATCCATTCACCAGCCGCAAGGGCCACCGCACGCTCGACCCGATTGCGAAGCTCGCGCACGTTGCCCGGCCAATCGTGTTCGTGAGCCATCTCGAGTGCCGTCGAGGTGAACCCGCGCAGGCGCGACTGATAGTGCTCGTTGAAGGCCTCGAAGAAGTGGCGGAGCAGGCCCTCGATATCTTCCCTGCGCTCGGCGAGCGGGGGGATGCGAACCTCGATCGTGTTGATGCGGTGATAGAGGTCGGGGCGGAAGGCGCCGGTCACCACGGCCTCGGCGAGGTCGCTGTTGGAGGCGCAGACGAGCCGAGCATCGAAGCGCAGAGGCCGTTCCCCACCGACCCGCGTGAACGAGCGCACTTCGACGAGGCGCAGCAGCTTTGCCTGAAGCGCAAGCGGCATCTCGCCGATCTCATCGAGGAAAAGAATTCCGGAACCGGCGCGCTCGGCGTAACCCTTGTGGGAGGCGTGGGCGCCAGTGAAGGCACCGCGCTCGTGGCCGAAAATCTCGCTCTCCATGAGATCGGCGGGCAGCGCCGCGCAATTGACGGCAACGAAGGGCTGGTCGGCGCGCACGCTGGCCGAGTGCAGGAACGCGGCCGCGACCTCCTTGCCGCTTCCTGTCGGGCCGCAAAGGAGCACCGCGCTCGGCAGATCGGCGACCCGCAGCAAGAGCGCCTCGACCTGGCGCATCGCCGGCGATGCGCCCATGGTGCCGGCGCCGGGCGTAGCGGCGCAGGCCGGCGCGAGCGCATTTACGCGATCCAGGAGGTTTTCCATGTCGAAGGGCTTGGTGATGTAGTCGCTCGCGCCGGCCCGCAGGAGACCGACCGCCTCGTCGATCGTGCCGTATGCGGTCATGAACAGGAAGGGCGGCACGGCCTGACGAGAGGATATCTCGCAGTAGAGGTCGGCGCCCGAGCCGTCTGGAAGCCGGATGTCGCAGATGACGATGTCGGGGCAATTGGCCGCGAGCCCGCGGCGGGCCTCGCTGCCGTCGCGCCACCACTTCACGCGGGCACCCTCGAGGCGCAGCGCCTGCCAGAGGCTCTCGCCCATGATCGGGTCGTCCTCGATGAGCGCGATCGAGCGTCCCTCAAGCAACATCCGAAAACTCCTGCTCGACCTTGCTGCCCAGGGCCGAGGCGCCCTGCGGGAACCACATCGTGATCATCGAGCCGCCGGCCGGACGTGCCTCGACCTCGATCCGTCCGCGCGCCTCGAACAAGAGCCGCTTGACGATCCAGAGTCCGAGGCCGCCCTCCTGGTCGACCGGCAGCCCGGCGCGCGCGCGGTCCTCGAGGAAGGCGCACAAGGGGGCGGGCATGCCGGGTCCCTGGTCGCTCACGCGCACAACCAGCATGCCATCCCGGCGCTCGGCGGAAAAGCCGATGGTTGCTCCCTTCGGCGAGGCCGCGCAGGCGTTCAACAACAGGTTGAGGGTGGCGTCGCGCACGGCATGGGCTGGAACGCGGAGCCTCTCGTCCAGGCCGTTGTGCCAGTCGAGCTGCAGGCCACGGCGGCGCAACTCCGGGCGTATGAGAACGGCGATATCGTCGAGATGCGCCGGGCTGAGGGCCTGCTGGTCGTGCCCGGCACGGTAGGTCGCGAGTGTCGAGCGCACGACATTGCGGATGCCGAGAAGGCCCCGCTCGATGAGGCTCGCCGAACCGACACGCACGTCCGCCCGCTCGCCGTGACGTTTCAGGGTCTGCAGGGCGTTGAGCATACCGCCGAGCGGGTTGTTGATCTCGTGGGCCATGCCGGAGGCCAGGCGACCAAGGGCGGCGAGGCGCTCCTCCTCGGCAAGGCGGCTCAACAGCTTCTCGCGTTCGGCGACGCTGTCGACCAGCGAGTTGTAGTTGCGGAACAGGCGGCCGAATTCGCTCCTGGGCTGGCCGAGCTGATGCTCGGGAATCGGCGTGACCCGCCCCGAAACACCTGTATTCATGTGCTCGGCGAGAACGTCGATCGGGCGCAGCATGCGGCGCACCGCGGCATAGCCGACGATCGCGAGGAGGAGTGTCAGGAGGGCATTGGTGACGAGGAGAGTCTTCAGCACGTCCCAGCGCTCCTCGATCAGCGCGGCGATGCCGACCTCGGCGTAGATCGTCCCGACGACCCGGTTCTGGTAGACGAGGTCACGGCTCAGACCGAAGCGGCCGTCATCCTCGTCCATGCTGGCGGCGACCTCTGGCGACGAGCGCGCACGGATCGTCTCCGCCAGGGGCGACTGCAGCGGGAACTCGCGCGGCAGGCTCGAGGCGAGCACCAGCCCGTCCGGTCCGGTAACCGTGGTCCAGGCGATGTCGAGGCCCTCGTAGCGCTGGCCCGCGCGCTCGAGGACGTCATAGACCTCCCAGACGTCCTCGCGCAGCACGTGCGGCAGCACGGCCGATGAGAGGCCGTCCAGATAGGCGCCGGACAGCTCCGACAGATGGCGCTTCTGGGTCTCGACAAGGCGAACGAGCACGCGGTCGCTGACGAGCACGCTGACGCTCAGCATGAGCAGCACGACGACCGCCGGAACACGGTAGGCGAGCGGCCAGCCGAGCGGGTTGAGACCGGTCAGCATGCGCAGGAGCCACGGCATCATCCCGCCCTCCGCACCTGTTCGAGCTTTGCCGCGATGCCGTCGAAGAGGCTCGGCGTTGCGGGCGCAAAGCCGTCGAGCCGCAGCAGACGAAGCACCTCGGCCCCGACCGGGTCGTTACTCATGTCGAGCAGTGCCTCGCGCAGGGCAATCGTCGCGCGAGCCTCGCGAAGGCGCGCCATGCAGGCGATCGGCGGAAAGCCCAGCCAGTCGGAGCGCAGCAGAACGCGCGTGCGCCCCGCCAATTCGGGCTCGAGTTCGGCGATGACCTCCCAAACGTAGCCGTCGACGCTGCCGCTCTCGGCGAGCCCGGAAGCAACGGCGCGCACGACATTGCGATGCCCATAGGTGAAGAACGTGCGGCGAAAGAACTCCTCGGGGCGCTGGGCCCGCTCGGCCAGCGCTGCCATGGTCACCAGATAGCCGGAGTTGCTGTTGGGGTCCGAGAAGGCATGGATGTCACCCGTCAGGTCCTCGAGCCGGTCTGCCGGGCGTTCGGCGCCGACGATGACGTAGGACTGATAGAGCGGGCGCCCACGCCAGAGCGGGACGGCAACGACGGAGAGCTGTTCGCGATAGGTGACGTAGGGGTAGCCACAAATCCAGGCTGCCGTGAGCTGCCCCGAGACGAGCAGGGAGGTGATCTCCTCGTAGGTGCGGCGCTGGACGAGCATGACCTCGCTCCCCAGCCGGCGCGCCAGATACTCCTTGAGGCGCGAGAGCAGTTCGAGATCGTTGTTCAGGAAGACCGGGGTCAGCCCGAAGCGGACCACATCAAGGCCCGCGACTGCGCGCCGAGGCGAGCCGCTCGACATCACTGCCGCCACCGCCCCTGCGACGAACAACCGCCGACTTGGCTGATTGCCAATACCCACGACGATCCTCCCATGGCGCCGCCCAACATTGCCGGTGGCGTCCCGTTGGCGGCGAGCTTACCACCGCAGGGCCGAGCAGCAAGGCGATCCGTCGGCGCCGGGCTGGCCGTGACCGGCTCGACCTGCAGACGTGGTGACACCGATGCCTTGGCCTCATGGGGAGTTCAACACCCGCATCACGAGACCGCGAGCCGCGCGATGTGGCTGCCCTTGCGGACTGGCATCATCGTCTTTGCCGGATTATTCTGGCGTCTCCATTCTGCCGCCAAAGCGAATTGGGGAACCATGCCGGTGGAAATCGCGGGATATGGCAGGACATTCGTTGCCGGGCTCGTCCTGACGGTGCTCTGCGGCACGGGCGCCGCCGCGCAGTCGAAGAGTGTCGAGCGGGCCAACGCGCCGCAATGGACACTGCACGGCCTCGTCGAGGACGCCAACCGGCCCGGCCTCTGCCCAACGGCCTACGCAGCCAACTCCATAACCTCCATTATCCTCCACGCCCTGGAAGCCCAGCAGGCCGGCGACAAATCCCGCATGGAGCGCCTGCTTGGCATCGCGGCGCAATATCAGCGTGAAATCTGCCGAACGCCGGCCCCGGACGACGTCATCTTCGTACGCTGCCGGATCGACGACGTGGAGGCCTTCGGCACACGAGTCACCATCGCCAAGCTCAGCGCGATCATCAAGAGTGAGATCACCAAGGGCGAACGCGCCTTCTATGCCTGGACCTACGCGGACATCCGCGAAGCTCCCAAAGGAGACAAACGGGCGCAGGAACAGCACCGGCGCTGGTGCACGGACCAGGGCCAGCAGGCGAACAACGGCGAGCAGGAAGGAGGCCCGGTCAAACCCGACAAAGGAGGTGGCGAAGGCGCGGATTCGGCCGTTGTGCTCACGAGCGATCTGCTCTTGCGCCTGCAGCAGCGGCTCTACGATTTCGGCTATTCGATCAGTGTTTTCGACGGCACCCTGCAGCAGGAACTGGTGCAGGCGGTCGCGGCCTTCCAGCGCAATGCCGGTCTCGAGGCCACGGGCCAGATCACACGCCGGACCGTCGAACTGATCGATAGCACTCCGACGCCCGGTCCCTGGGTCGCGATCGCCTTCCTCGGCAATGGCCGCTATGGGACGTCGAGCGGACAGCTGACGAGGCGCGCCGCAGAGCAGGCAGCCCTGCAGCAACTGCGACGTCGCAATCGCTCGGGCGATCCGCGCATCTCATCGGCCTCGGGGCCCGCGTGCCTGTCGCTCGCGACGACGAACTACACCAGCGGCTCGCGGCGGAACCGCGTGAACCACACCCAAGCCTTCACCAACGGAGCACGCGACAAGGCGGGCGCGATCGATGCGGTGCTCGCCTACTGCAATCGTGAGAAGGGCGGCGGCACGTGCCGCGTGCGCCATACCGAGTGCATCGGCACCAGCGCCGCACCCTCCGGCGATGGTCAGGGGCGCCATCTGCCGGGCGATCAGACGGCGGGCTCGTCGGGCGGAGGTTCGGGTCGGCATCTGCCGGGCGACCAGTCGCTCGGCTCGCAGGGGCCCGTCGAGGTGCTGCCGAAGAAGCCCTAGGTGCAATCGAAGTTCGACCTAGTGCAGCGCTTCCAACGTTTGGTTCGGAACCTTGCCGCGAGCGGGTACCAAATGTTGGATGCATAGGCTGCACAAGAATTACAAACTTGCTGGTGTTCCTCTTGGCGCCGACACTTGAGCAATCGAGTGCCGCAAAGGGTATCAAGTGTCGGAGCCGGAACACTAGTTCGCGCCTGGCCGCGTGCCGCCGGGCAACGGCGCGTTGGGCAGGCTCGGCAGACGATCCAGCCCCGCCATGAAGCGAGGACCGAAAATGCCGTCGAGCTGCCCCTCGTAGAGCCCTGCCTCGCGCATCAGGCGCTGCAATTCGATCCGGAACTCGAGCGTCCAGCCCTTCCAGGCACCGCGCATCTGACGCACGGTGTAATCGTGGCCGAGCCGCAGGGCGGCGTAGATCCAGCGCGCAGCCTGCACGGGATTGGCCGGCAGGCCGTCGCCCGAGTCGTAGGCCGCGGCGGTGTTGAACATCGCGAATTTGTCCCCCTGGTGGGAGGCCGACAGGTGCAATCGCACGGCACGCTCGTGGTCGCGCGCAACGCCGAGTCCACGCTCCATCATGTAGCCGTAGTTGGTGAAGGCGGCGAGATAGCCCTGGCGCACCAATGGCTCGTAGAGCCGGGCCGCCTCGCCATAACGTTCCGCCTTCTGGTAGGACCGCGCGAGCTGATACATGAAGCGCGGCGTGCCGGGGTAGGCAGCGAGCGCCTTCTCGCAGACGGCGATCCCGGCGGTGCCGTCCAGCACACGGAATTCGTTGCCCGGCACCACGCGCTCGCGGTCGTTGTCACTGCCGGCGACGATGTCGCAGGCATCGACCGGGGGACGACCGCTCGTCGAGGGGCCGTCCGTCCTGGTGCCCGTTGCGCCACCCCCGGGCGGCAGGAAGAGGCTGAGGTCGCCTTGCGCCGGCTTCTCGACGACGGCCGGCGGACCATCCTCGCGCACTGGACCAGGCGCCTGACGGTCGCCATCACCCGATGTCGAGCGGGCGAGTTCGAGGGTGCCGACAAGGGAAGAATTGTCCCAGGGGATCTGCTGCTCTGCGGTCGCTGCGATGACATCACGGCGAACGAGGCGGAGCATGGCCTGGACGTCGGTGTCCGGCGTCGCGATGTGGCGCAGAAGGGCGCCGGTGAACGGACTGTTTCGACCTTCACCGTCGAAGGCGACGTTGCCCGGCTGCGTCGCGTAGGCGAGCAAGGAACCATAACCGACATCGATGGCCGCCAGACCCGCGCCGACCGCGTCCCGCCGCTCGCCGAGGGCCTCGGCGAGCGCCTCGCCGAGGGGGTTGTTGCGGCAGGCGTCGAGGAAAACGACGGTCGTCAGGCGGTGCGCGTAGAGAAGCTGGACGACCTCGTCGAGCGGCACCAGTTCGAACGGCAGATCGGCCTCGTCGGCGAGGCGGGCATCGACCGGAAGGATGAAATTGCGGCCGTTCACCTGGAGCCCGTGGCCGGCGTAATAGACGACCGCCGTGCTCGCCACCTCGAGGCGTTCGGCGAAGGCCTCGAGGCGGCTCGCGAGATCGCCGCGAGCGAGATCGAGACCGAGGTGGACCTCGAACCCCATCGCATCGAGGGCGGCTGCAACGTCGCTCGCGTCGTGGACCGGATTGGGCAGCGGGTCCGCGTTCTCATAGGCGGCATTGCCGATCACCAGGGCGATGCGCAGATCACCCGCCCGCACCGGCGACGCGGCGAGAAGCGCTGCGACCGCTCCGAGCAAGACGAAGCGCAATACGGAGGTCATCGGCATCTCTCGAGTTCCGAGGTCTGCATCGTCGCGGATGGCGAAAGTCTCCCGCCAGCGGCAAGGATAAGCGCGACGGCCGGCCGGGACAACCGGTGGAGCGCTGACCAAGTGGGTGGCAGACCTCGGCCCGGCGCCCGTTCCGGGGCCGCTGCCCGCCTCAGAACTGGAAGTAGATGAAGGGTGCGACCCCCTCGGGGCCGATGACCTCGATCAGCCAGATGCCGATACCGGCGACCAGCCCGAGCCCGATGAAGCCGAGCCGCGAGAGCAGCAACGACATCCGCTCGACGATCGAGGCTGGCAGGAACTGGCAGACGAGCGCGCCTGCCACCAGTGTGACGACGAACGGCGTCGCCAGCTCGATCGGCGCGTCGAGCCGCTGGAGGCCTTCGAGGTAGGCGGTCGCCGTCGCGAAATCGGGTGAGCGAAAGAAAACCCAGGCAAAGCACACGATGTGGAACGTGACGAGGATGCCGACGAGGCGGGAGAGGGGCGAGGCGGGCGGCTCGCCAGCGTGCGCCGTCGTGCCCGCATCGGCGACGGAAAGCACCGGTGCGGGGCGCGACACCATGGCGCGCAGCATGCGCTCGAAGGCGAGCGCGCCGCCGTGGATGAGGCCCCAGACGACGAAGGTCCAGTTGGCGCCGTGCCACAGGCCGCCGAGCAGCATGGTGAGGAAGAGGTTGCGGTAAGTGGCGAACGCACCATGGCGGCTGCCGCCGAGTGGCTTGTAGAGATAGTCGCGGAGCCATTCCGAAAGCGAGATGTGCCAGCGCCGCCAGAACTCCTGGAGCGAGGCCGCACGATAAGGCTGGTTGAAGTTGGCGTGGAAGTGGTAGCCGAGGAGCGCCGCCGTGCCGATGCCGATCTCGCTGTAGCCGGAAAAATCGCAGTAGATCTGCACCGCGTAAGCATAGACGCCGAGCGCGAGATCGATGCCACCGCGCGCCGACGGGTCGAAGAACGCCTCGTCCACGATCTCGCTCGCCAGATAGTTGGCGACCACCATTTTCTTGAAGAGACCGGAAAGCACGAGGACGAGACCGAAGGCGAGGCGCTCGCGGCTGAGGCGGGCGGGGCGCTCGAGCTGCGGCAGGAAATGCGCCGCGCGCACGATCGGGCCGGCGACCAGCTGGGGAAAGAACGAGATGTAGAGGAAGAGATCGAGGGGGGAGCGCACGGCTTTGACATCGCGGCGCGCGACGTCGACGACGTACGAGATGCCCTGGAACGTGAAAAAGGAGATGCCGACGGGCAGCACGATCTCGAGCATCGGCAGATCGCGCTCGAGGCCGAAGTGGGTGAGAGCGCGCCCGAGGCTCTCCATGAAGAAGCCGTAGTACTTGAAGAAGCCGAGGATCGCGAGGTTGAGGACGACGGCGAAACCGACCACCCAGGAGCGCGCCCGCTCGGAGGCGGTACGCACGAGGATGGCACCGGCCGTGTAGTTGATGAGCGAGCTGGCCGCGAGCAGCCCCAGGAAGCGCCAGTCCCACCATGCATAGAAGACATAGCTCGCCGCCAACAGGACGAGCTTGCGCAGCGAGGCCCGTTCCATGAGCGCCCAGCTCGCCGAGAAGACGAGCACGAAGAAGAGAGCAAAATCGAGGGTCGGGAATAGCATTGCCGCGTCGGTGCCTCGGCGTCGATCGTGTGGGAGGGCACTGAGGTTGCCGGCCCGGTCGGCGAAATCCGCAGGCGGGCCGGTCGCGGGTCCCGGCGCCCCCCGGTGGGGACTCGCTCGAGCCTTGCTAGCAGATGTCGCCGGTCGAGTCGCCCGGTCAGGCTGGCCATTGGATGGCCGACACGATCCGCGGGCGCGGCTGTGGGCGAAACGACTGGACGTGCGTTGCCCGGCGCGCCGGCCGCATGCTAACAACCCCGAGCCTGAAGGTCGCCTCGGGCACGGGCTCTCATGCACCGGCCGGCGCGCGCCGCCCTGCGGTTGGTGTGTTCCGCACCTTCGGGACGAGGCTGTAGCTCAGCGGTAGAGCAGCCGGCAATGGCCGGCAGGGCGGGGGTTCGAGTCCCTTCAGCTTCTCCAAAACGACTAGCTCAGAGGGTAGAGCAAAGGATCGTCACTCCTTTTGTCGCGGGTTCGACTCCCGCGTCGTTTGCCTGTGCTTTAAAACGCACACTTGGCTGGTAACCAAGCTCCAAAATGAGGGAGCCGGCAGCCGAACCGGCCTTCGTTGTGGTCGAGGCGAAAGCCGAGGCGGCACGCGGGCGAGCATCGCGGCGCCCTGTGCGCCCGGCGGATACCGCCGGCCGGCAAGGTCCGAGCGCGGGACACCGGCGCCTGCCGTCCCTCGGGGCGACAGGCGGCCGCAATCCCGAGGCGAGGACGGCGCCAGCCGGCTCAAGCCGGCGCCCGTGTCCGGGATGTGGTGAGGCGGCCGGCGACCTTGGAAGCCACGATCGGACCCGACGAACCACGAACCACACGCGGCCGGGATGGGCCGCACCTTCGCGATGGCTGCACACACTCGGAGATCGCGCAATGCGTCAATTCGGATTTTTCAGCGTCACCGTACGTGACGACGAGCGCGCGTTCCTGACCCATGACGGTCGCTTCGTGCGGCTGCTCGAGCCCGGGCGCACGCGCCTCTTCGATCCGGCCGGGCGCTACGATGCCCGGGTGGTCAAAGTGGTGCGCACGGACGTGCCGGTCGACACCGCGCTCCTATTCGAGAAGGCGCACCCAAAGGTCGCGGAAGATAATTTCGAGATCGTTCAAACCGGCCCCGGTGAGGTCGCCATCGTCGCGCTCGACGGCCAGCCGACCCATCTGCTGCCGCCGATGACGACGAGGGCCTACTGGCGCACCATCACGCTGGTCGAAGTCGAACTCATCGATGCCGCAGGGACGCTGCAGGTCGATCCGAAGCACCTCAAGCGCATGGACCTCAAGAGCAGTTCGGTGGTCGTGCACGAAATCATCAACGCGCACGAGATCGGATTGCTCTTCGTCGACGGTGAACTCATCGACGAATTGGCCCCAGGCCGGCACGCGTTCTGGGCGGTCGGGCGCACGATCCGGATCGCCAAACTCGACATGCGCCCGCAGCCGATCGAAGTGACGGCGCAGGAAATCCTGACGAAGGATCGCGTCGGCATCCGCGTGACGCTGACGGCCTTCTACCGCATCACCGATCCCCGGCGCGCGGTCAACGAGGTCAACGACCTCTCCGGAACGCTCTACCGGCTCGTCCAGTTCGCGATCCGTGAGGCGGTCGCAACGCGCACGCTCGATGAAATCCTCGCCGCCCGCGACCAGATCGACGGCCAGGTACGCGAATTCGTCACACAGCGCTCCAAGGCGCTCGGCATCGAGGTGGGCGAAATCGGCATCAAGGACGTGATCCTGCCGGGAGACGTGCGCGAACTCCTCAACAAGGTGGTGGAGGCCGAGCGCACGGCGAAGGCCAACCTCATCCGGCGCCAGGAGGAGACGGCGGCGACGCGATCGCTGCTCAACACCTCCAAGCTGATGGAGGACAATCCGCTGCTGCTGCGTCTGAAGGAACTCGAAGCACTCGAGAAGCTCGTCGAAAAAGTCGGGCGGATCGATCTGCACGCCGGCGGGGGCAAGGGTCTCGAGGCGCTGTTGTCCGGGCTCTATTCACTGCGTCAGCCAGGCAAGGACGAAAACGGCTAGACGGAGCGGGCCGGCCGACCGCCGGCTGCCATTTCCGGAGCCCCTAGGCAGGCAGCACGAGGGCGGCCGCGATCCTCGAACCGCGACCGCCCCGACGCCTCACCTGCCCTGCGGCCCGATGGTCCGCCCGCCCGCCCCGGAACGCGGGACAAGGAGCGGCGGGGGGACCTCATCGATCATTCGGGACTGTGCCGCAGGGCGTGCGAGCCGAGGGTTACTCGCCCTCTTTCTCGCACTTCTGCGTCTCCTCGTTCCACTTCTCGCCGTCGACGCAATCCTCCTGGGCGAAAACCGTCAGGGAACGCTCGCCGACGGGGGCAAACGCCACCGCGACGTTGGCTGCGCCGCCAGCGATGCCGAGGAGGACGAGGAGGGTCGCAAACTTGCTCATGATCTTCTTCCTTTTCTCGTGATCCGTGACGCGCCGGCTTTCGGACGGCCCGCTGCGCCACACCAGGAAAATGATTGCGAATCAAGGCGATTTGCCGCCGCGTCAAGGGCATCGGGGTGTCCATTTCACCCCGCGCGCTCACGTTCGGGAGAGATGCGGAAATATCAATGAACCCGGAATAAAATTATGCTTTCGGCTCAGAAAATGCCGTTGCATGCGCCACGTGGAACCTGCGGCCGGCAGACACCACACAGCGCCCGTGGCGCCAGACACGAGACGGTCCAAGCGACAAAATCATCGACCGCAGCAAACGCGGGCAGGCCGCTTCGATCGCGGGCCGGGCACGACACGCCAACGGGACACGACGCACCACCGACGACGCTCTAGCGACCGCTGGCCCCGGCCCAACAGGCGTTGAGGTGCTGGCAGCGATCGGGACCGGCGAAATGGAAGCGACCCGCCGGCGTGTTCCACAGCGACTTGCAAATCTGATCGACGCTCCTCTTGGAGAACAGCCCGCGATAGCGCCCGCGCTGGATGGCCCAGCAGTCGGCCGCGGTCTCGTCGACGATGGTCATATGCGCGCACTCGTGCAGGAAGACGAATTGCTGGAAGGCGGCCGGATAGCGGCCCAGCAGCCGCATGTTGATGTAGAGTTCACGCAGCGAGGGGCGGGCGCGCCCGAGCGCGGGCATCTGGTTGTCGACGACGATCTTGCCGAGACCGCAGGTCATGCGACGGCCACCGACGGAGAGCGAAGTCGCAGCCTCGGCGCGCTCGGCCGGGAAAAGCTGCGGGAGCAATGGCGGACCGGCCAGCAGCAGCAGGCCGGCGACCGCCAGGGCCGCAAGCTTTTCAACCCAGAACGGCCCGCGCCGCGCATCCCTTCCCATTGCCATGCCCGCCTCATACTTGACACCCAACCATTCCCGGCAGGCAGGCCGCCTTGCCGAGCGTCGTTGCGCTGGGTTACCGCGCCCAGCTTCGCCAGCCTTCCCGACGAAATGCAAGAGGGTGAGCGAAAGAGCACAAACGACCGGCTCCACCGCTGCCAACCCGAGCCCCAGCTGCCGGATCACGCGGCGCTGCCAGCGCGCCTCTCGATCTCGTCGAGCGCCTCGAGCACGGCATCGAAGACCAGGAGCGTCGAGGTGTGGCGGGCTTTGAAATGGCGGACGGGACGCAGCAGGGCGAGATCGGCCCAGCGCCCGGTCGGCGGCTCGCCATCCTCCTTCAGCATCGCCCGCATCTGGCGCGCCACGTCGCGAAGCTCTTGCGGCGTCGAACCTTTCGCCTCTCTGGCGACAACCGCTGCCGAGGTCTGGCCGAGCAGACATGCCTTGACGGTGTGACCATAGGCGCTCACCAGGCCGTCCCTGACCTCGAGATCCACGGTGATCGTCGAGCCGCAGAGCTTGGAATGGGCGGTCGCGCTCGCGTCGGGATCGGGGAGCCGTTCGGCCGGTGGCATGTTGGCTGCCAGCGTCAGGATCTCGTCGGAATAGATGTCGTCGAGTTCGCTCATGCGTCATCCCACGTCATGGCAGATGGCCGGGCCAGTCGCTTGCGGGAGCATGGCGGAGGCCATATGTTGCTGGCCACGCGCGGCGGCCGGGCTGGCGATCAACTTACACTTGAAATCGTCATAACGTGTCACCCATACGAGTAACAAGCGAACTTGGCGCAAGGGCCGATCCGATGCCAGCAGGATTCGGCGCAGTCGAGCCGCCGAGCGACCTGGGGCGTAAGGTCGCGGGCGACGACCCCCGGCACGCCATCCTCGAAAGGGACTGAGGCATCGGAATGGACGCAATCGTACGCAAGAGCGCGGCAATCGCCCGCGAGGCCTCGGCAAGCACCGGCTCGCCAGCGCCCAGACCTTCCCGGGAAGAGGCCGAGGCCGCGGTGCGCACGCTCATCGCCTGGTCCGGCGACGACCCGACGCGCGAGGGCCTCATCGACACGCCGAAGCGCGTGCTCAACGCCTACGACGAATTCTTCAGCGGCTACGGCGAGGATCCGGTCGAGATCCTCTCGCGGACCTTCGAGGAGGTCGCTGGTTACGACGACCTCGTCATGCTGCGCGACATCGACATGAACTCGCACTGCGAGCATCACATGGTGCCGTTCGTCGGGCGGGCCCATGTCGCCTACTACCCGACCGATCGCGTGGTCGGGATCTCCAAGCTCGCGCGCGTCGTCGAGGTCTTCTCGCGCCGCCTGCAGTCACAAGAGACGATGACGGCGCAGATCGTCGATGCGATCGAGCAGGCGCTGCGTCCGAGAGGCGTGGCCGTCATGATCGAGGCGGTGCATCAGTGCATGTCGCTGCGTGGCGTCAACAAGCGCAACGTCGCCACGATCACGACGCAGTTCACCGGCCTCTTCAAGGACGAGCTCAGCGAAAAGAACCGCTTCATGCTGCTGGCCAGCGGGCGCCGCTAGGTCAGCCGGCGAGGGCGGCGGCTGATCGGGCGCGCAAACCGAGCGAGCCGTGCGATGGTGTTCCAGACACTGCAAGACAGCCACGAAATCGAGGCCGGCGATACCTTTGCGCCGCGCTTCGATGCCAAGGGCCTCGTTCCGGTGGTCACCACCTCGGCCGAGGACGGCCGTGTGCTGATGCTCGCCTACATGAACGCCGAAGCGCTCGCCCGCACGATCGAGACCGGCATCGCGACCTATTGGAGCCGCTCGCGCGGCAAATTGTGGGTCAAAGGCGAGACCAGCGGCAACGTCCAGCACGTCGTCGAATTGCGCACGGACTGCGATCAGGACGCCATCTGGATCGTAGTGCGGACAGCAGGCGCCGGGGTTGCCTGTCATACCGGCGCTGCGAGTTGTTTCTACCGCGCGATCGCCGTCGGGTCAGGGCCGGCAGCCGGCACTCGTCGGCTCGAGCCCCGCGACCAGGTCCCGGGACCGTTCAAGAATAGTTAATCGAATCGTCGCTACCCTGCCTGATTGGCATGGCCAACCCGGCACCTCGGTCGCAGGCACGCCCTCCGGTACGGTGCTTGCTTGGCCGGTCCTGCGCGGAACGGCCGTGGAGGGGCTAAGACGATGGGGACTGGGACGATCGGACTGGCGCTCGGTGGCGGAGCGGCAAGGGGCTGGGCGCACATCGGCATCCTCAAGGCCCTGTCGAAGGCCGGCATATTCCCCGACGTCATCGTCGGAACCTCGATCGGTGCCGTGGTCGGCGGCTGCCATGCCGCCGAGAAGCTCCCCCAGCTCGAGGAATTCGCGCTGAGCCTGACCAAGAGCAAGGTCTTCCGCCTGCTCGATTTCAATCTCGCGGGCTCGGGTCTCATCTCCGGCAGGCGGCTCTGCCAGCGGCTCGAGGATCATCTGGAGATGACCCGCATCGAGGAATTGCCGACCCGCTTTGCCGCCATCGCGACCGAACTCGGCACGGGTCACGAGATCTGGCTGACCAAGGGGCGCCTCGTCGATGCGCTGCGCGCTTCCTATGCGCTGCCGGGCATCTTCCATCCGGTCAACATCAAGGGGCGATGGCTGATCGACGGTGCCCTCGTGAACCCCATCCCGGTCTCGGTCTGCCGCGCGCTCGGCGCGCAGATGGTGATCGCGGTCAACCTCCACTGTGATACCTTCGGGCGTGGCGCGGTCATCCCGGACTACGGCTTCGAAGACGTTTCGAGCGAGGACGATCTCGAGCGCCCCACCCCCGTCGCGCCAAAGAGCACCTGGTCGGCCGCCCAGCTCCTGCATCGCCAGTTCTTCGGTCAAGTGTCCGGCGCGCCCGGCATCTCGAGCGTCATGATGGACGCATTCAGCATCATCCAGGACCGCATCGCTCGGGCGCGGCTCGCCGGCGATCCGCCGGACATCACTTTGAAGCCACGCCTCAAGGGCATCGGCCTCTTCGAGTTCCACCGCGCCGACGAACTGATCGCGCGCGGCGAGGAGGCGGCCGAGCGCATGATCAACAGGCTCGACGAGATTCGCGGCCCGGCGCTCGTTGAGACCACGGGGCGCTGACGCCGCGGCAAGCGCCGGCTCCAGCGGCGCCAGTTGCCCACGACGGCGCGCCGAGGCGTGCGCTCCGCACTCCCTGCCGTGACCAGCCGACTGCTCGCTCTGGCTTGCCGGGCCAAGCGGCATCGGGTCGACGGCCGAGGTCAGTTGGCCGCGATGTAGGCCCGCATGGCCTGCGCCTCCATGTCGACCTCGGCCAAGCGGTGCTTGACCACATCGCCGATCGAAATGATCCCGACCAGCTTTTCGGCGTCGACGACCGGAAGGTGACGGAAGCGGCCGCGCGTCATCTTTTCCATGAGGGACTCGATCGCCTCGTCGCGGCGGCAGGTGACCACCTCGCGCGTCATGACATCGCCAACCAGATCCTCGAGCGCGGCGGCGCCACGCGCGGCGACGGCACGGACCACATCGCGCTCGGATAGGATGCCGACGATGGCGCCATTCCGGTCCACCACCACGACCGAGCCGACACGGTTTGCGGTCAGCTCGCGTGCCACCTCCTCCAGCGTCATCGAGGCGTGCGAAGTGACCACGCCGTTACCCTTGGCGGTCAGGATGGACTGAACGTTCATTACACGTCCCCTTGACAAATCCCTCGTTCGGCCAATGCGGCCACCAACCCCCGTTCTTCGACGTGTCATCCCTGGCGGACTGTCGTCGAGTGACCGCCGGGATGATCTTCTTGCCGGAGCCAAGCATTGCGCGAAATGCGAGAGGCCGCAAGCACGTGCAGCCCTCGTCTGTCGTGGCGCCGACGGACGCCACAAACGTCGTTTACGCATTCTTACGATCGCCCCCGGGGGGAAACGATCGGCGCTGGCGTTGGCACAAGTCCTGCTCTTGGAGGCGGCAGATGAAGCGCGGCGACCGTCCGTCGGTCGGTCGCGCTCGGCAGGGGTCATTCGGGCGAGGGGCGGCAGTCGGGCAATCGGCTGTGTTGGGAGCGTATCCGCGATGCAGGAAAAGAATAACCAGATCCTCTATGGGTATTGGAATGGCGTGCGGGGGGAGCGCTTGGCGCCGCGCCGCTTCGACATCGAGCCGTCGCGGATCGCCGAGATTCTCCCCGACACGTTCATCCTGGAGCGAGTCGAACTCGAGCGCTTCCGGTTCAGGCTCGCCGGGACGCGGATCTGCGAGCTGTTCGGGCGGGAGTTCCGCGGCATCGATCTGATGGACATCTGGCATGGCGACGACCGCAAGGCCATCGGCGACGTCATGCAAACCGTGGTTCGTGATGCGGCCGTCGGCATCGTCCGCTTCCAGGCGAGCGCGGGTGGCAAGACGCTGTCGGAATGCGAAATGATCCTGCTGCCGCTCGTGCACACGGGCGATCAAGTGAACCGCGTGCTCGGCGCGCTGGCGACCGCAGGTCGGCAGGGGTGGGCCGTCGGCCGCCCGATCGAGGCCATCCGGCTCATCGGCGTCGAGACGATCTGGCCGGACGGGCGGCCATTCGCGGTGGTCAACCGGATGGATCGCCAGTCGCCGTTCCTGACACAGCCGCGCTATTCGCGCCTCGTGACCAGCGAGCACCGCGCGTTCCGCGTCTACGATGGCGGGCGCAGCCAGGACTGATCCGGCAGACGGCGACGTCCCGTTCTTAGGACCCCCCTTTTTGGTGTCACTCATCGCCCTGACTTTAGGCGTTTGTTAAACGCGGCGGGCGATCCTGTTCGGTGAAGGCCAGTCATCCGCACGGCCCGCGTCAAACCTTCACTGAACCGGGATCGATCCACACCAATGGCAACTCAGGGCCAGCTCTCGGAATCGCGACCGCGCGGCACGCTCTCGCGGATCGCGGCGGACCGACGCCGCCACAAGCGCTGCACGATGTCACTGATCGGGCGCTTCATGTCGAGCGACCAGCAGGAGCACCCCTGCCGCCTGCGCGACATTTCCGTCGGAGGCGCGGCGATCGAGACCAACAGGGTGGTCGGCGACGGCGAGCGGATCGTCGCCTACTTCGATGAACTCGGGCGGCTCGAGGGCACCGTGACGCGGCGCTTCGACGGCGGCTTCGGAATGCAGTTCGTCAACACGCAGCACAAGCGGGAAAAGTTGGCCGCCACACTGACGTGGCTCGTCAACCGGCATCTCCTCGACCCTGCGGACGAGCGGCGACACGAGCGCATCGTGCCGAACGTGCGCGAAGCGGTCATCACCCTCGCCAATGGCGCCATGCTTCAATGCCGCCTCAACGACGTCTCGGTCGGGGGCGCTTCGATCTCGGCCGAGGTCAAGCCCGAAGTCGGTGAGAACATCCTGCTCGGCAAGCTGCGCGGCCGCGTCGTGCGACATCACGAGCAGGGCTTCAGCGTGCAGTTCACGGACATCCAGAGCCCGAACGCGATCCGCCGCAATTTCAGCTGAGCCGCGTCAAGACAAGGGCCTTCCGGGCCCTTTGCGTCCGATCCCGCGCGCTGCGCCTCGTGCGGCGACAATCGCCAGCCGGCGCCTCCGGGCGCCGCCGTCCTTCCGAACGAGTGTCGAGATGGATGGAAATGGCGGGAGTGACGGGACTCGAACCCGCGGCCTCCGGCGTGACAGGCCGGCGCTCTAACCGACTGAGCTACACCCCCGCGTGGACGGACTGGGTCCGCCAAGCCGAGAGTGGGTACGGGGGTGCGCGCCGGGTGTCAAGGGTCTCGTGAACGACCCGAAGCGCAAACCGATGATCAGGGCTCCCGAAACGAACCCGCCGGCCAGCCCGACCATCTCGACATTTGAGTTTTACATGCATCGTCCCGGCATGGCACACTCGAAATACCGCAAGCGGGTGGCGGCGCCCGCATGCGCGAATGATCGAGGAGCGCCATGACGAAACAGGGTTCGGCGGGGGCCGGGAAGAGTCGTGACGGGGCCGCTTCATCGAGAGCGGTTGAGGGATCAGAAATGCCGGCCCGCGGCGGCAGTATCGCGGGTGGCGGGCGATCATCGACAATGGACATGACGCGCCGGGGGGCGCTCGGTGCGCTCGGTGGTGCGCTCGGTGTGCTCGGCGGCGTTGCCAACGGTGCCAAGGCCGACGATGGCACCTCCGCTCAGCTCGCCCAGGCAGGCCATGTGGATCACAAGTTGCAGGCACCGGGCTTTTATCGCCAGCGCGTCGGCGAGCGGGTCATCACGGTCATCAGCGACGGGCTCGTCAACTGGCCGGTCGGAGTGGCAGCAACCGACGTGCCGGACGCGCAGCTCAAGGCTCTGCTGCGCGAGAGCTTCCTCGATACCGAGACGGTCGCCGCACACCTCAACGCATGCGTGGTCGAGACGGCGGATGCCCGGATCCTCATCGATGCCGGAGCAGGTGCCGACTACCAACCGAGTTCGGGCCGACTGCTGCAGAACCTGGCGGCCGCCGGCTACAAGACCGAGGACATCGATCTCGTGGTGGTCACGCATTGCCACCTCGACCACATCGGCGGCCTCGTCGACCCGTTCGCGAACACGCCCGTCTTCCCGCGCGCCGACTACGTGATGCTGGGCGCAGAGTGGGACTTCTGGACGGGCGAGCAGGCGCGCGCGACGCTCAAGGAGCCGTGGTCCGCAACCATCGACAAAGTGCAGGCCATCCTGCTCGCGATCAGCGCGCGGGTTCGCCGATTGACGGAGCCTGGTGAAGTGGCGCCAGGGATCTCGCTCTTTACGACGGGCGGTACCACACCGGGCCATGCGTCGGTGCTGGTCGATGGCGGAGCCGAGAAGCTCATCATCGCCGGCAATGCACTTGCGCATGCTGTCGTTGCTTTCGAGAGGCCCGACTGGCGCTCCGGCCTCGATCTCGACGCCGAGATGGCCAAGAATACGCGGCTCGCGTTGCTGGAACGGTGTGCGAACGAGGCACCGTTGGTGCTCGGCTATCATCTGCCGTATCCCGGGCTCGGCCGCGTCGGGCGGCGCGGACGGACCTATCGCTGGGTACCCTCGCTCTGGACCTGGGAGGTTTGACGGCGTCGGTGCGCCGACCCGACCGGTGCGCGATCACCGGCGCCGGCGCCGGCCATTGACGATGCCCGATTTTACGCTGGCGGTTGGCTGCGGGCCCATGATAGAGACCGCAGGTTTCTCGCGTTATCCTGGCGCACCCCTCAGCGGGCGTGGTGGAACTGGCAGACACGCGAGGTTTAGGTCCTCGTGGGCTTCGCCCGTGGGGGTTCAAGTCCCTCCGCCCGCACCAGGCTCAATGGCGGTCACGCAATGGCGTGGCCACGACAAACGGAATTGTCCGACATGCACGTTACCGAGACCATGAACGAAGGGCTGAAGCGCCAGCTCCAAGTGACGATCAGCGCGGCAGAACTGGCCAGCCGCGCCGACGAGCGGATCGCAGAGCTCAAGGACCAGGTGCGCATCAAGGGGTTCCGGCCCGGCAAGGTTCCGTTCGCGCACATCAAGCGGCTGTACGGTCGCTCGGTGATGGCGGAAGTGCTGGAGAAGGCGGTCAACGAGACGACGCAGCGCGCGCTCGATGAACGCAACGAACGCCCGGCGCTGCGACCCGACATCAAATTCTCCGAGGAGGAGGGGGCCATCGACAAGGTGATCGCGGGTGAGGCCGACCTCTCCTACGACGTCACGTTCGAGGTGCTCCCGAGCTTCGAGGTGGTCGATTTCAAGACGCTCAAGCTCGAGCGCCCGGTCGCCGAGGTGCCGGCCGCGCAGATCGACGAGGCGATGGAGCGGCTGCGCGAGCAGGGCGTTTCCTACGACGTCCAGGAGGGCCGGGCCGCCGAAGCACGCGACCGGCTGACGATCGATTTCGAGGGCCGCATCGATGGCGAACCGTTCGAGGGCGGCTCGGGCGAGGACATGTTCGTCGTGATCGGCCGCGGCGGTTTCATTCCGGGCTTCGAGGACGGGCTCACGGGCGCCAAGGCGGGCGAGGAGCGTGACGTCAAGGCGAGCTTTCCGGACAATTATCCGGCCGAGCAGCTCAGGGGCAAGGACGCCGTCTTCAAGGTCAAGGTCAAGGACGTCGCGGTGCCGCGGCTGCCGGAACTCGATGACGAATTCGCCAGCAAGCTCGGGCTCGACAGCCTCGCCAAGTTGCGGGCGGCGGTCGAGGAGCGCACGAACGCCGAGTATGCCTCGGCCACTCGCGCCAAGCTCAAGCGCAAGCTGCTCGATGCACTCAACGACGCCCACACCTTCGATTTGCCGGCATCGCTGGTGGACAGTGAGTTCGAGGGCATCTGGCGGCAGGTGACGCAAAGCCTCGAGCAGGCCGGCCGCACACTCGCGGACGAGGGCAAGACCGAGGAGGCCGCCCGTGACGAGTACCGCGCGATCGCGGCGCGGCGCGTGCGCCTCGGGCTCGTTCTCTCGGATGTCGGCGAGAAGAACCAGATCACGGTCAGTGACGAGGAACTGGCGCGCGCCATGGTCGAGCAGGCCCGGCGCTATCCCGGCGAGGAACGCCAAGTCTACGAGTTCCTGCGCAAGTCGCCCGAGGCGATGCTGCAATTGCGCGCCCCGCTCTTCGAGGACAAGGTCGTCGACTTCATTCTCGAACTCGCCGAGGTGACGGACACGGTCGTTACGCCCGAAGAACTGCTTGCGGTCGAGGACGAGGACGAGCAGCAGGGCTGAGCCACGGCCGGGCCAGCCGAGACCACGGCCGGTGCCCACCGGCCGCGCAGCCGAGTGGCGCGCAGCCGTGCGACGCCTCGCCAGAGGCGGCACACGCACGGCACGCCACGCGCGCCCATCGAGCAACCCCCGTTCGAGGAAGGACAGAGAGATGAGAGACCCGGTCGCCGTCTACACGAACACCCTGGTGCCCATGGTCGTCGAGCAGACGAACCGGGGCGAACGCGCCTACGACATCTATTCGCGCCTCCTCAAGGAACGCATCATCTTCGTCACGGGTCCGATCGAGGATCACATGGCGACCCTTGTCACGGCGCAGTTGCTCTTCCTGGAGGCCGAGAACCCCAAGAAGGAGATCGCCATGTACATCAACTCGCCCGGCGGCGTGGTGACGTCGGGCATGGCGATCTTCGACACCATGCGGTTCATTCGTCCGGCGGTTTCGACACTCTGCATCGGGCAGGCGGCCTCGATGGGCTCGCTGCTGCTCTCGTCGGGCGAGAAGGGCATGCGCTTTGCACTGCCGCATGCACGCGTCATGCTCCACCAGCCCTCGGGCGGGTTCCAGGGGCAGGCGAGCGACATCGAGCGGCACGCGGAGGAAATCATCAAGCTCAAGCGCAAGCTCAACCTGATCTACGTCGACAACTCGGGCCAGCCGCTCGAGGTCGTCGAGCGCACGCTCGACCGCGATCACTTCATGAGCGCGGAGGAGGCCAAGAGTTTCGGCCTGATCGACGAGGTCATCAGCAAGCGCAAGGTCGACGAGGCCGAGCAGAAATAGCCCCGTTCGTCGGAGGCCGGGAAACGCCTCATGGCCGTCGCCGCTTGGCGTTACCGGCCGCCACGACGGGCGATTCGTCCGCCAATGCCCTCAAGGAAGCCACCGATGGTCGCGTCGGGAGCTAAGGATGGCCCGTGCCCGGTCCCTCGCCAACGTCACGGGATCGACAAATAGTCGTTATGGTTCCGCCGTTTCGAGGGGGCATCGACACGATCGTGAGGGGGGCGACCGGCTACCCCATTGAAACCGGGGTTGGCATGGGCCAAACTTGGAAGTTGTCGTCGTGGCGCGAGCGTGCCCGGCGAGGTGGTACTGGACGGGTTGCAGTGCGGGCTTGAACGTCGCGAGAGTCGCGTGCTCTCATCGCCTCGCGGACGTTCCACGGGGCCGGGCCGCACCGCGGGGCGCTCGGGAAACAAGGCGCAGTGCGCTGCATTGATTTGCAGCCGCCAACAAACAGATGACGGGCCAATGAGCGAGAAGAATACCCTCTACTGTTCCTTCTGCGGCAAGAGCCAGCACGAGGTCCGCAAGCTGATCGCGGGGCCGACGGTGTTCATCTGTGATGAATGCGTGGAGCTGTGCATGGACATCATCCGCGAGGAGAACAAGACCTCGCTCGTCAAGTCGCGCGACGGCGTGCCGACGCCTCAGGAAATCTGCCGCATCCTCGACGACTACGTGATCGGTCAGGAAAAGGCCAAGCGCGTCCTCTCGGTGGCGGTTCACAACCACTACAAGCGGCTCAACCACGCCACCAAGAACAACGACGTCGAGCTCCAGAAGTCGAACATCCTGCTGATCGGCCCGACCGGCTGCGGCAAGACGCTGCTCGCCCAGACGCTGGCGCGCATGCTCGATGTCCCCTTCACCATGGCCGACGCGACGACCCTCACGGAAGCCGGTTACGTCGGCGAGGACGTCGAGAACATCATCCTCAAGCTGCTGCAGGCGGCCGACTACAACGTCGAGCGGGCCCAGCGCGGCATCGTCTACATCGACGAGGTCGACAAGATCAGCCGCAAGTCGGACAACCCCTCGATCACCCGCGACGTCTCGGGCGAGGGTGTCCAGCAGGCACTCCTCAAGATCATGGAGGGCACGGTTGCGAGCGTGCCGCCACAGGGTGGGCGCAAGCATCCCCAGCAGGAATTCCTGCAGGTCGACACGACCAACATCCTCTTCATCTGCGGCGGAGCCTTCTCGGGCCTCGAGAAAATCATCTCGCGGCGTGGGCGCTCGACCTCGATCGGGTTCGGAGCCAACGTCAGGGCCGAGGACGACCGGCGGACCGGCCAAGTGCTGTCGGAGGTGGAGCCCGAAGACCTGCTCAAGTTCGGCCTCATCCCCGAGTTCATCGGCCGCGTGCCCGTGCTCGCAACACTCGAAGACCTGGATGAGCCGGCGCTGGTGAAAATCCTCAGCGAGCCGAAGAATGCTCTCGTCAAGCAGTACCAACGCCTGTTCGAGATGGAGGACGTGCAGCTCACGTTCCACGAGGATGCGCTGACGGCGATTGCGCGCCGGGCCATCGAACGCAAGACCGGCGCTCGCGGCCTGAGGTCGATCATGGAGGCGATCCTGCTCGATACCATGTTCGATCTGCCGAGCCTCAAGGGTGTCGAGGAAGTCGTGATATCGGCCGAGTCCGTCGAGGGCAGCGCACGACCGTTGCGGATCTACTCGGACCGCGCCGAGGAAATCGAGTCGAGCGCCTGAGCGGCACCCTGATTGTCGGTCCCAGCCGCGCCCGTTCTCCAGGCCATGGGGGCTCGGTTCTTGCGCCCCGGGCCATGCGTTGACATCGCGCCCTCGGCCTGCCGACGGAGTGGCGCGGGCGCACGGTCGCCCATTCACCTTGTTGCGCGCCAACGAGCGTTGGGGGTTGTGGCTGGCGTGCCACCCCCATGTTGCAACTCCCGGGTTGCAAGGCGCTTTCAACGCACTGTAGGATCATGTGACATGGTGATGTCCGTTGCGGGCACGCCATGGCCCGCGTTTCCTGTTGTGATCCGTTCCAGAGCCGACTCCATGCCCACTGGCCATGATCTCTGGCGGGATCATCGGGTTGTCGCCGAGCCTCTCCCGAGAGGCGTTCGAGGGGATCGGCGTTCGCGTGCGGGTTGATCGAACCGGTGTCCGCGTCCCATCGTGCCTTTGCGGAACCGCGTTTCAGGATCCGCGCCGTGGCGTTCTTCCGCGTCCCGCCCCCTTTACCCGCGCCGACCAGAGACCGGACCACGCCCGGTTCACCGGGAGGAGCCCGATCGGAGCCGGGCCGCGATGCGTAGAGCTTCGGGAGGACAGGCCGCGTCACAGACGGAGCGGGCGCGGTTCGCGGAACTGATCGGGTATCGAGGTCGGGCTTATCGGTGCGTAAGCTTGTAGGTGCCGAATTGTCGCCTACCTTAGAGGATCGTGTAGCATTGCTGGCGAAGGGCATTGCGCCATCGTCGCCAGCTGAACAAAAAACGTCGAGGTCGGCCTTCCGGTCGCTGCCGGATGGAGCCGGGTGAGCATAGGAAGCACATCATGAGCGAGAAAAGCAGGGACGAGCTGGGCAAGCTGGCGGGCTCCTATCCGGTGCTGCCGTTGCGCGATATCGTCGTGTTCCCCTACATGATCGTGCCGCTCTTCGTCGGGCGCGAGAAGTCGATCGCCGCCCTCGAGGAGGTGATGCGCACCGACAAGCAGATTCTGCTCGCGGCCCAGCAGAACGCGAACGACGACGATCCGAAAGTGGAATCGATCTTCAAGGTCGGCACCCTCGCGTCCGTTCTGCAGCTCCTCAAGCTGCCCGACGGGACCGTCAAGGTGCTGGTCGAGGGCTCGACGCGGGCGCGGATCACCGGGTATCGCGACAACCCCCTGTTCTTCGAGGCCAATGTCGAGCGCGTGGTCGAGACGGTCGGCGAGAAGGCCGAAGTCGAGGCGCTCGCGCGCTCGGTCGTCACGCAGTTCGAAAGCTACGTGAAGCTCAACAAGAAGATTTCGCCCGAAGTGCTCGGAACGGTCTCGCAAATCGCCGACTACTCCAAGCTGGCCGATACGATCGCTTCGCACCTCGCCATCAAGATCGCCGACAAGCAGAAAATCCTCGAGATCGAAACGGTCGCCGAGCGGCTCGAGCGCGTCTACGAACTCATGGAGAGCGAAATCTCGGTGCTGCAGGTCGAGCGCAAGATCCGCACGCGGGTCAAGCGCCAGATGGAGAAGACGCAGCGCGAATACTACCTCAACGAGCAGATGAAGGCGATCCAGAAGGAACTCGGCGACGGCGACGAGCGCGACGACATCGCCGAGTTCGAGCAGAAGATCGAGGACACGAAGTTCACCAAGGAAGCCAAGGACAAGGCGCTCGCCGAACTGAAGAAGCTCAAGATGATGAGCCCGATGTCGGCCGAGGCCACCGTGGTGCGCAATTACCTCGACTGGCTGCTGTCGATCCCGTGGGGCGTCAAGGGTAAGGTCAAGAAGGACCTCGAGGAGGCGCAGGCCATCCTCGATGCGGACCACTACGGCCTCGAGAAGGTCAAGGAGCGCATCGTCGAATACCTCGCCGTGCAGAAGCGCACCAACCGGATCAAGGGTCCGATTCTGTGCCTCGTCGGACCTCCCGGCGTCGGCAAGACCTCGCTCGGACGTTCGATCGCCAAGGCGACGGGGCGCGAGTTCGTGCGCATGTCGCTCGGCGGGGTGCGTGACGAGGCCGAGATCCGTGGCCACCGCCGGACCTACATCGGCTCGATGCCCGGCAAGGTCATCCAGTCGATGCGCAAGGCCAAGAAGGTCAACCCATTGTTCCTGCTCGATGAAATCGACAAGATGGGGCAGGATTTCCGGGGCGATCCGGCAGCCGCGCTGCTCGAGGTTCTGGACCCCGAGCAGAACAACACGTTCAACGACCACTATCTCGAGGTCGACTACGACCTCTCGAACGTGATGTTCGTGACGACGGCCAACACGCTCAATCTGCCGGCACCGCTGATGGATCGCATGGAGATCATCCGCCTCGCCGGTTACACCGAGCGCGAGAAGGTCGAGATCGCACGGCGTCACCTCATTCCCGGCCAGCTCGAGGACCACGGCCTCGAGCCGCACGAGTGGACGATCGACGATGAGGCCCTGCAGCTCATCATCCGGCGCTATACGCGCGAGGCGGGCGTGCGCTCGCTCGAGCGCGAGATTGCCAAGCTGGCCCGCAAGTCGGTGACGGAGATCGAAAAGACCGGCAAGTACGCCGTCCGCATCACGCCGGAGAACCTCGAGGGCTACCTCGGTGTGCCGAAGTACCGCTTTGGCGAGGCCGAGCTGGCGGACCAGGTCGGCGTCGTCACGGGTCTCGCCTGGACGGAGTTCGGTGGCGAACTGCTGACGGTCGAGGGCGTCATGATGCCGGGCAAAGGCAAGATGACGGTCACGGGCAATCTGCGGGACGTGATGAAGGAATCCATTTCGGCCGCGAACGCCTACGTGCGCTCGCGTTCGGTCGATTTCGGCATCAAGCCGCCGATGTTCGAGAGCCGTGACATCCACGTCCACGTGCCGGAGGGGGCAACGCCCAAGGATGGCCCCTCCGCCGGTGTCGCGATGGTGACGGCGATCATCTCGCTGATGACCGGCATCCCGGTGCGCCGGGATGTGGCCATGACGGGCGAGATCACGCTGCGTGGCAGCGTGCTGCCGATCGGCGGGCTCAAGGAGAAGTTGCTCGCGGCGCTGCGGGGCGGCATCAAGAAGGTGCTGATCCCGGCCGAGAACGCAAAGGACCTCGCGGACATCCCTGACGAGGTCAAGACACGCCTCGAGATCATCCCCGTCGCCCGCGTCGAGGAAGTCCTCAAGGTCGCTCTCGAGCGTATGCCCGAGGCTGTCGAGTGGTCGGAGAACGAGACCCCGGAGGCCAAGCCGGCGAATACCGGCGAGGCCGAGGCACCGGCCGGCGTGGTGGCGCACTAGAACGGCCGCGAGGCCCACGGATTGGCGCGTCTCTGTCCGCCCGGACCATCCGAGCGGACAGAGACGATGTCAGCCAGGCAGACACCGATCTGTGGCCGTCGTGCCGAATTGGGACAAATCCCGGGACTTGCGTCGGGTCTCGGACACACCCCCCATTTGAAGGGGGTTAGGCGCACAACCACATGATGGAAAGCGGCTTTTCCTCTTCAGATTCGGTTCCGCACCGACCGGCCGGTCGCTTCTTGAAGGCTTGACGACAGACCGGCAGCGCCCGTAGATGGCCGCCGCTGCGGAGTTGGGGAGTGCTCTTGCATGCGTAACTCTTGAACCTGTTGTCGTCGCAAGCCCCCTTTGTCCGGCGGTCGCGCAACGAGGGCTTGCGCGGTGGCAGGTGTGTTGTGCACCCGGACTGTCGACGGCGCCAAAATATTCAGAAGGACGTTGTGATGAACAAACGGGAGCTGGCAGCCGCGCTGGCCGAGAAATTGAACCTGAGCAAGGAGCAAGCCGGCAATTTTCTGGATGCGTTCCTCGCGGTCGTGACGACGCAGATGCAGAATGGCGGAGAGGTCAAGATCGCCGGTTTCGGCAACTACAAGGTCAAAACCAAGCCGGCACGCATGGTGACGCCACCGGGGCAGGGCGAGGCCCGCATGATCCCGGCGTCGGTCGTGCCGAAGTTCACCCCGGCCAAGGCGCTGAAGGATCTGCTCAACGGCAAGTGAGCCGGGTGGCCGAATGGTGGGCCGCGCGAGTTGCATGCACATATCTCGTCGCGCCTCGGCAGCGGTAGCGAGATTGCAAAGATGGGCACGCGTGGCGGGGTTTTCGCCACGCGCACTGGATGCGGGCGGTTAGCTCAGCTGGTAGAGCATCTCGTTTACACCGAGAGGGTCGGCGGTTCGATCCCGTCACCGCCCACCAGCCACTTCAAGACTCTGGGTCGTGCGTGGCGCCCGTGAGAGCCGTGTCTTCGCTCACGAAAAGAAGACGTCGTGCAGGATGAAGTGCCCCTCGAACAGGTTGATACCGGCCAGGGACTTCAGCACGTACAGCATCGACAGCGCCGCCACGAGCGCCCCGGCACCGAGCGCATGAAGCATCGCCTGGGCCACCACGTCGCGCCAATCGTAGATCATTCCGGTCATCCCCCCGCCGAACCGTTGCGAGGGCTGGATTGCAATCGGCGGGCCAGATGGACGAGCAACGACGCCCTCGGTGGCGCCGATCGCATTTCGGCGGCATGCCTTGCCGAGGCGCCCTCGGCCGACTAACGTCCCCGGATCGTCCCATCATCGATCGAGGCTCGAGGTGCCGGAGAATCCCCCCGCCCGCGCAATCGCAGGCAGTATCGTCGACCTCGTCGGCAACACGCCCTTGATCGAGCTTCAACGCGCTTCCCGCGAAACGGGTTGTCGCATCCTCGGCAAGGCCGAGTTCCTCAACCCGGGTCAGTCGGTGAAGGACCGGGCCGCGCTATCGATGATCCGCGATGGCGAGAGGCGCGGCTTGCTGCGCCCCGGTGGTGTGATCGTGGAGGGCACCGCCGGAAACACGGGAATCGGGCTCGCGGTCATCGGGCGGGCGCTCGGTTACAGAGCCCTCATCGTCATTCCGCAGACGCAGTCGCAGGAAAAGAAGGATGCCCTGCGGGCCGCCGGGGCGACGCTCGTGGAAGTGCCTGCCGTGCCCTATCGCGACCCCAACAACTACGTGCGCTACTCGGGGCGGCTCGCCGAGGCGATGGCGGAGCGCGAGCCGGCGGGTGCGTTCTGGGCCAACCAGTTCGACAACGTCGCCAACCGGCAGGCTCATATCGACACGACCGCCCCGGAAATCTGGCGCGACACGGGCGGAGAGGTGCACGGCTTCGTGGCCTCGGTCGGCTCGGGCGGCACGATCGCGGGCGTTTCGATGGGGCTGGCGGCGATCGATCCCAAGGTGCGCATCGCCTGCGCCGATCCGCACGGTTCGGCGATCTTCAGCTACGTGACGACGGGAGAGCTCAAGGCGGAAGGCTCATCCATCACCGAGGGCATCGGCCAGGGCCGGGTGACGGCCAACCTCGAGGGCGCGCGGATCGACACCGCCTACCGGATCGCGGACGAGGAAGCACTCGCGATCGTCTTCCGGCTGATCGAGGAGGAGGGGCTCTGCCTCGGCGGCTCGAGCGGCGTCAACATCGCCGGGACGATCCGTCTCGCACGCGACCTCGGGCCGGGGCACACCATCGTTACGGTCCTCTGCGATTACGGGACGCGCTATCAGGGCAAGCTGCTCAACCCCGCGTTTCTCGCCACCAAGGGTCTCGCCGCGCCCGCCTGGCTCACCGCCCTCCCGCAGGTTCCCGACGTCCGCGTCGCGGCCGGGGGTGGCGATGCGTAGAGCAGAGGATAATTCGTGAGCACGCCACTGTTCCACGACGACGCCTATCTCGGCGCGACCGAGGCCACGGTCACCGGCATCGACGCGCGGGGCGGGATCGCTCTCGACCGCACGGTTTTTTATCCGACCGGCGGCGGCCAGCCAGGAGACAGCGGGCGGCTCGTTCTCGACGACGGCACCGAGATCACCATTGCGACCACGATCTACGACGCCGACCGCAAGACCATCCTGCACGTGCCGGCCAGTCCACCCGCCGAGGGATTGCTGGCACCGGGCCGGGCGGTGCGAGGGGTGATCGACTGGGAGCGGCGCTTCGACCTCATGCGCACGCACACCTGCCTGCATCTCCTCTGCTCCCTCATTCCCGCGCCCGTGACGGGCGGGGCGGTCGAAGCCGCCAGGGGCCGGCTCGATTTCGACGTGCCCGAAGCGATCCTCGAAAAGGAGGAGCTGACGGCCCGTCTCCAGGCGCTGATCGCCGGCGACCACGAGGTCTCGAGCACGTGGATCACGGATGCCGAACTCGATGCGAATCCGGGGCTGGTGCGTACGATGTCGGTGCAGCCGCCGCGCGGCTCGGGGCGGGTCCGGCTGGTGCGCATCGGCGAGGTCGATCTGCAGCCCTGCGGTGGCACGCACGTGCGCTCGACGCGCGAGATCGGAACTGCGAAGGTGACGAAGATCGAAAAGAAGGGCGCGCTCAATCGGCGGATACGAGTCGAATTGACGTGAGCGACGGTTCCGCCGAAGTCGAGTGGTGGATCGTGGGGCCAAGGGGCGTCGACACGAGTGCGCCCCTCCTTCTGGGACGCAAGGCGCGCGGGCATGGAGGACGATATGACTGACGGTGGCAACCGGTGGCTGGTCGGAACCGACTGGGTGGCGAGCCACCTTGCCGCGCCCGATGTCGTGATCGTCGATGCCAGCACCTACATGCCGGCGGCAAAGCGCAACGGCTATCAGGAATTCCTCGCCGAGCGTATCCCCGGCGCCGTCTATTTCGACGTCG
The DNA here is from genome assembly GCA_016125495.1 of Hyphomicrobiales bacterium. Taxonomy (NCBI): domain Bacteria; kingdom Pseudomonadati; phylum Pseudomonadota; class Alphaproteobacteria; order Hyphomicrobiales; species Hyphomicrobiales bacterium. The sequence continues at coordinate 35,122 of WGLQ01000003.1, forward strand.
ATGCGATCGCCGATCGCTCCGTCGACTTGCCCCACATGCTGCCCGACCCGCGCGCCTTTTCGCTCGCCATGCGCCGCCTCGGCATCGGCGACGGCATGCGCATCGTCGTCTATGACAAGGAGAATTATCTCGGCGCGGCCAGGGTCTGGTGGACGTTCCGGGTGATGGGCGTCGAGGATGTCGTGATTCTGGACGGGGGCCTCGGCAAGTGGAAGGCGGAAGGCCGACCGCTCGAGGACGGCCCGCCCGCCAAGCGTGCGGAACGGCACTTCACGGCCCGCCGTCGCGCCGGACTGGTTCGCGATCTCGGCGACATGCGGGAGGTCGCAGAGAGCCGTTCCGCCCTCGTCGTCGATGCGCGCTCGCGCGAGCGCTTCGCGGGGACGGCGCCGGAGCCGCGCCAAGTGGCACGGCTCGGGCACATCCCTGGCTCGAGCAATCTGCCCTTCAACGAAGTGATCGGCGCGGACGGACGCTTCCGGCCGGTGGATGAAATCCGCGCGGCCATGGCGGGGATCGGCGTCGAGCCGGGGCGACCGGTGATTGCGACCTGCGGGTCAGGCCTCACGGCGTGCGTGCTCGCCTTCGCCATGGCGCTCGCCGGGCGCGAGGACGTCGCGGTGTACGACGGTTCATGGGTCGAGTGGGGAAATACGCCAGACGTGCCGATCGATACGGGACCGGCCTGAACCGCAGAACACATCCGAATGGCGCCTCCGGGCTGCCCTCGGGGCGCGCTTGCCCAACCTGCAACAGGCGAGCCGGCGGCGGGCCGGACATTCCAGTCAACGACAGAGTACGCAATGAGCAAGCCGAGCGACGAGACCAAACACGACCGCAAGACCCGCCTCGCCCACGCCGGGCGCGATCCCTGGCGCTTCGACGGGTTCGTCAACCCGCCGGTCTATCGCGGCTCGACCGTGCTCTTTCCGACGCTCGATGCCATCGAGAGCGGCAACCAGCGCTACGTCTACGGGCGCCGGGGGACGCCGACCGTCGAAGCGCTCGAGGAGATCGTAGCGGAGATGGAGGGAGGCGCGCGCACGGTGCTGGTGCCCTCGGGGCTCGCGGCCGTGACATCGACGCTGCTGGCGCTGACGAAGGCGGGCGACCACATCCTCGTCAGCGACAGCGTCTACAAACCGACGCGGCTCTTTGCTTCGGGGATGCTGTCACGTTTCGGCGTGACGGTGGAATATTACGATCCGCTCATTGCTGGGGGCATCGCGAGCCTCATCCGCGACAACACGAGCATGATCTATTGCGAGAGCCCGGGCTCGCAGACCTTCGAGATGCAAGACCTTCCGGCGATCTCGGAGGCGCGGGGCGGAAGGGACATCTGGCTCGTCGTCGACAACACCTGGGCATCGCCGCTCTACTGCAATCCATTCCGGCTCGGGGCCGACGTCTCGATCCAGGCGGGAACGAAATACGTGGTCGGACACGCCGATGCCCTGCTCGGCACGGTGACGGCGAACGAGCGGGCGCGGCTGCCCGTCGTCAAGGGCATCCAGGACGCGGGTCACTGCGCGGGAAGCGAAGAGGTTTTTCTCGGGCTCAGGGGCATTCGGACACTCGCCGTGCGTCTCGAGCGGCACTGGCGATCCGGCATCACGGTCGCGAGCTGGCTCGAAACACGCCCGGAGGTGGCGCGCGTGCTGCATCCGGCGCTACCCTCCCATCCCGGGCACGCGATCTGGAAGCGCGATTTCACCGGCGCCTCGAGCCTCTTTTCAGTTGTCCTTAAGCCTGTCCCGAGGGAGGGATTGCGCGCGTTCGTCGAGTCCCTCAAACTGTTCGGAATGGGATTTTCATGGGGCGGATTCGAAAGCCTCGTGGTGCCCTTCGATCCGCGAAGCCACAGGTCGGCCACGGCGTGGGACGCCGAAGGGCCGTGCCTGCGTTTCCATATCGGCCTCGAGGAGGCGGAAGATCTCCTTCGCGATCTCGAGCGGGGATTTTCCGCCATGGCTCGCGCCGCGACCTGAGGGGCACCTCCTCATGCGGCGCCGCGGAGTGCTGCGCACGCCCCTCCTCCCGCCGACGCACCCGCCCCGGGTAATCTCCCAGGTGACCGGAACGGAGCCCACCGGTATGGTCCTCTTGTGATCGAGGACGGGCCGGGAGCCATCCACAAGAGCCCGCACGGTCACCCGAGCCACGGCGACAAGCCCGGTCGGAACCTGGGAAGGCACTGCAAGAGGCACCGAAAGGGAGGGGTGGTACGGCTGCGAACCATGGGCCACCCCTCGCGCCAGCACTGACGACGGCGGCGGCAAAATCGCCACCTGCCCGGACGACGAGAAGACAAAAAAAAGGCGGTCTCGACGACCGCCCCAGTCGAACCCTAGGAAGAGACGAACGCGGTCGGCTGCCAAGCCACGACCGGCGCTCATCGAGGCCGAATCTACGCGGGTCGGGTTGCCGATGCCTTAACGCATTGCCGCCGGCGGGGTGAACCTGTTCTTCCCGGGCATGCGAAACACGCCGCCCATTATCCGCCATCCGGAGCACGAACGAACCGCCCTATCAGTCGGAAAGGCGCACCGGCCCGCGCTCGGCCCAGACGTCGCCCGGCCCCGGATTGCCCGCGGGCGTGCCGCCGCCGAGATGGCGAACCACTCCCCAGACGGTGTTGAGCGCCGTCTGGACAGCTCCCTCCACCCAGCCCGGTGTCCAACTCACGTCGTCGCCGACGAGGAAAATTCCGCGCTCGGCGGGCGCGAGCCCCTCCTGCATGAAGTGCCCGAACATTCGGTGGTTGTAGCGGTAGTGCCCGGGGAGCGCCCCCTTGAAGGCGCCAAGGAAATTGGGGTCCGACTCCCAGCTCACGGTGATCGGATCGCCGATCACGTGCGAGGCGATATCGAGGCCGGGATAGATTTTCGCGAGCGCCTCGAGGGCGAGCGAAACGCGCCGGTCCACCGGCATCGGCAGCACCTTGAGGGCATCGGACATCCAGGTATAGCTGAGGCAGATGACGCCGGGCCGATCGTCGCCGTTATCGAAGAGATAGGTGCCGCGCGTCAGCCGGTCGGTCAGCGTCATGGACATGACGTTGCGGCCGGTCGTCGGGTCCACGTCCTTCCAGAAGGGGCGATCGACCATGACGAAGGTCTTGGCGCTCTGCATGTAGCGCGTGCGGTCGAGCGCCATCCACAGCTTGGGACTGAAAAGCCGCTCCTCCGTGGTGATCGAGGTGGTCAACATCCAGCTCTGCGTTGCAACGACGACGACGGGAAAGCGATCGGTGCGGCCCCAGCGGTCGCGCACGAGGAAATCACCGTCGCCATCGCGCGACAGGGCGACGACGCCGGGTCGGGGCGCGCCGCCATTGAGCGCGGAGAGGGAAACGCCGGCCGGCCAGTGGGTCGGGCGGTCGCAGGGACGGCGCCAGAGCCCCTGCGGCACCTGCTCGACGCCGCCGGCGATGAAAAACTGCTCGGCGTCGCACTCGGTGGCGTTGACGCGCAGGATCTCGAGCATCGAGTTCGGGAAATCCGAATCCCAGCCGCCGGTGCCGAAACCGACCTGACCGAAAACCTCCCGATGATGGAAGGACAGCCGCCGAAACGACGACGACGAGGCAACGAAGTCGTAGAAGGTGCGCTCGTCCCAGGCCTCCACGATCGGATCCCAAATCTCCTTGATCGCGCGCCAGTCACGCCGCGCGATCGCCGCTTTGAGGTCGGAAAAGCGCGCCCCCTCCTCGAGCGCGGCGTCGTAGGCTTCGGCCACTTCGCGGAAGATGACGGGCAGATCGGCGAGCGTGCGGGCATGGTGCGAAACGCCTTCGAGGTCGATGACCGTCGACCCCGCCGCCTCGGTGAGCGGATTCGGGAATGGGCGACGCTCCACTCCGATCTTGTCGGCATAGTGCCAGAAGGCGCTCGACGAGCGCGGGAACCGCATGCCGCCGAGTTCGGCGATGATGCCGTCGGCCCCCTCGAATGGTTCGGAACGCAACCGGCCTCCGAGCCGGCCGGCTTCATAGACCACCGGCTGGAGGCCGATGCGCATCAATTCGTAGGCGGCAACGAGCCCGCCGATGCCGGAGCCGATGACGGCGATGCGCGTGCCGTGACGCTCCCCGGGCAGCACACCGAGGCCCTCGGGGCTCGATAGCCAGTCATCGTAGGCGAACGGCAAGTCCGGGCCGAACATCGTCATGTGCGCGCCGTTCGACATATTTATCTCCTTATCCGAAAGGGCCGATCCCGGCTCTAGCCGCGCGGGCGGGCCGACGGCGGAGCGACGACCGGGCCATAGAGTTCGGGACGGCGGTCGGCGAGGTGTGTGTAGTTGCGCCGCTTGCCTTCCAGGTGACCGCGATCGAAGGCCCCGATCAGCAGGCAGTCGCCGTCCCCGGCCCGCGCCACGTCCTCGCCATCCGGGCCCGCAATGCACGAAAGGCCGCAATACACGATCTCGCCCTCGCTGCCGCAGTAGTTGGCGTAGGCGACGTAGAGCGCATTTTCCTCTGCCCGCGCCGGCACGAGGCGTCTTGGAACGCTCTCGAACGGGCGCATGTTGGCGGTCGGCACGAGAATGGCGTCGGCGCCCGCGAGCGCATGGGCACGGGCGAGTTCCGGGAACTCGATGTCGTAACAGATGGCAACGGCGAGCCGCCAGCCGTCGAGTTCGAGGAGCGGCGGGAGCGTGCCGCCCGCAACGAACTGGGCACGATCCAGGGAACCATAAAGATGCGTCTTGGCGTAAGGCACACAAAGCGTGCCATCAGGCAGTGCGAAGCGGATGGCATTGTGCCATCCCGTGGCTCCGGCGACCGGGGCCGGGTAACCATAGAGGATGGTGAGACCGTGCGCGCGGGCCAGATCGGCGATCCGCTCGTGCGTGCCGTTCGCGGCGATCGCCTCGCCGGCACGGGCGACCGCCGGGGCGCCGATGGCATAGCCAGACAGGAACATCTCCGGGGTGAGGAGGACGCGGGCACCGGCTTCGGCAGCACCGCGCGCTGCCGTCTCGAGCCGCGCGAGCCCCTCGCCGATGCCGTGGCTCACGGGCGTCGCCTGGAGTACCGCAAGGCGCATCGTCTCGCTCGGTGCCGCCGTCATTTTCCCCTCCTTGAAGGGCGCTCAGGTCACGCTGCGCATGAGCCCACCGTCGACACGCAGGCTCTGGCCCGTGATGTAGCTGGCGGCATCGGAGAGCAGGAAGGCCACAGTGTCGGCGATCTCGCGCACCTCGCCGTATCGGCCGGCCGGAATAGCGGCGCGACGCTCGGGCTTTTCCGGCAGGCTGTCGATGTAACCGGGTAGCACCGCGTTCATGCGGATGCCGCGGGCGGCGTGGAGATCGGCATAGAGCTTGACCCATGCACTCACCGCTGCGCGCAAAGTGGTGAGGGGGAACGCCGCCTGCGGTTCCAGTGCCCAGGCCGACGTGATGGTGACGAACGCACCGCCGCCCTGGCGCTCCATTTGGGGGGTCAGGAGCCGGGCCAGTCGCACGACGGAGAGGAAAACCATGTCGAGGCCGGCGTGCCAATCGCTGTCGGTCAGTTCGAGCAGAGGGCCCTTCGGCGGATGGCCAGTGTTGATCACGGCGGCATCGATCCGTCCGAAACGCTCCATGGCGAGGGCGACCAGGCGCTCGATATCGGCGGGCTCGGTCAGGCTGCCACGCAGGGCGATGCCACCCAGTTCCTCGGCGAGCGGGAGAACGGTTTCGCCGGGCGAGAGGAGGGCGAGGCGATAGCCGTCGGCGGCGAGGCGCCGGGCAACGGCGGCCCCCATGCCGCGACCCGCGGCGGTGACGATGGCGACTTTGGTCATTGCTCACCTCGATCTGGAGGCCGGCGATCCTGCCGGGGGAACCTCGCACCCATCCTAGCCCGCCACCAGAGGCGACCGCCAGAGACAGGCCGAGGCTGCCCGGGCTGGACACTGGAAGAGAAAACCCTGCAACCCCTCGACAACCCGTTCCGCCCGAGGCTGTTACCGATGTGATCGGTACGATCTGTGGCCCATGTCTCCGGTATGCACAGGCGAGAGTTGGCGACCCCGGCAGGATTCGAACCTGCGACCATTCGCTTAGAAGGCGAATGCTCTATCCAGCTGAGCTACGGGGTCGAATGTGGCCGCTCGGCCTGCATGTTGGCGGCGCGGGGCGGGCTTGGCAAGACGATGGCGCCTGCCGCCTGTGGTCCCCTTGTTTCGAAGTTCTGGCGCATCGTCGCCAACGGGGCACCCGTGGTCCAGCCACCGCGCCGGTCAATGCGACCAGCGTCCGATGCGGCCGAACTTGAAATTGTCGCTGTAGGATTTTGCGAGCGGCCGGCGGGATTTCGGCTCGATCACGCGGAAGGAGAGGCCATTGCGCTCGGCGTAGGCGATGGCCTCTTCGCGCGTTTCGAATGTGAGGCGAACCTGTCCCTTCATGTCGCTCGAGCCGGTCCAGCCCATGAGCGGATCGATCGAGCGCGGCGCCTCGGGCTCGTATTCGAGGACCCATTGGCGCGTCTTGGCCATGCCGGACTGCATGGCGGTCTTGGCGGGCTTGAAAATGCGCGCGGTCACGGGCGTTCGACCCCTGCTGATGATGGCTGGCAACGTGAACCATGCGTCGTCTACACGCGCCGCCGGAGGGGCGTCAACCGGGGGCCGGGTTGCCGGAAAGCAGCACGGCGACGCCACCGAACACCATGACGATGCCGAGCCACTGCAGCGGATGGACGCGCTCGGCAAGGACGATCCGCCCGAGCAGGACCGCAACAGCCCCGAAACAGCTCGAGACCACCGTGGCGATGGACGCTCCCGGTCCATGGCCCGCCGCAAGGAGCACGGCGAGGGCCATGACGTCCAACAGCCCCATCGCGATCAGCAGGGGCAGCCAGCGTACCGGCAAGCGCATCCCCGTGCGCGTCACCAACAGCACCAGGGCCAGCGTGGCGAAGCCGACGATGCGCGCAAGCCACGTCGCCTCGAGTTCACCGAAAACAGGGGCAGCACGCTGGCCGCGCGTGATGGCGAGGGCAAAGCTGAGATTGGCGAGCAGCGCGAGGCCGAGGACACCGGCGCGGCCGGCGCGCGGGTTCTCGGGCGCCGCGGAGCCCGGCTCGTCCGGCGCATAGCTCGCCACGATCGCCACCCCGGCGACGACACCGACGATCGCGAGCGCATCGAGGAGCGTCGGCACGCGGCCGGTCGCCACCTCGTAGAGCACCACCAGAACGGGATATGAGCCGACGATCGGGGCGACGAGCGAGATCGGGGCGAGAGCGAGGGCGGCGAACAGCCAGAGTGTCGCGAGGGCGAAGCCCGCCCCGCTGAGGACCACCAGCCAGAGGCCGTCCAGGTGCCAGACCGGCCAGCGTCCGAGAGCGGCGAGCAACACGGTCAAGGCGAGCAGACCGAAGGCGGTGACGGCGCCGACGGTGCGCAGCGGACCAACACTTCGGCTCGCAAAGCGTGCGGCGAAATCGTGCAGCCCCCAGGAGAGGGCGGCAATGAGGCCGAGAAGCGCGGGTGTCATCTGTTCGCGCCCTCGCGCGCAACTCGACGGGGCTCTGGCGGGGATCGATCAGCGCGCATAGAGAGCCGCCGCTGCCTCCCGGTTCACGAGAATGTGCTCCTCGGTCTCGCGCCGGGCGGCCGCGATGTCGCCCTTCTCGAGGAAGGAGACGATGCGCTCGTGGTAGTCGAGCGAGCGGCGCGACATGAGCGTGACGCGCATCAATCGATAGCGAACCGGCAGCGAAATTTCGTTGACGTAGGCCATCACCTCAGTGATGGGGCGATTGCTGGTGTAGGCGATGATGCGATCGTGGAACACTTGGTTCTCGGCGAAATAGCTCTCGATGTCCTTGGCCTGGAAGTGGCGGCGCATACGCGCGTTGCTCTGGGCGAGGTCGACGATGAGGGCTTCGAGCGGGCGCCCTTCGAGCGAGGCGATGACGAGACCTTCGAGGCTCGCGCGCAGATCGTAAAGGTGCAGGACGTCCTCGACGCTGTAGGTGCGCACGCGAAAGCCACGACGCTGCTGGTACTCGACGAGACCGTTCTGGAGCAGCATGCGCAGGCTTTCACGCACCGGGCCCCGGCTCGAGCCGAATTCGCGCTCGATGTCCTGCTCGCGAAGCGCCCGGCCCGGTTCCAGCTCGCCCGTGATGATCCGCCAGCGCAGGCGCTCGAGCAGGTGCGACGAAAGCGTCTTCGGCAGTTCCGCCCCGTCGCCGCCCGTCGCCTGGGCGTCCCTGGCATGCCTCATCGTATGGGTGCCACTCATCGAACCTCCAGCCGGATGGCCGCGATCGCATTCACGGGCATGCGCCGATCACCTCGGTGACGGCCGCGAGGGCCTCAGCCAAAATCCCGGCCTCCAGATTGAGCGGTGGAAGCAGCATCAGGCAATCCCCCCCGCGCCCTCCTCCATAGGCGAGGATGCGGCGCCGGAGAAGCGCCGTCTGCATGGCCGCATTGCGCTCGCTCCCGCTGCCGGCCCCGGTCGCCTCGATGCCGACGGCGGCCATCGCCCCGACCACACGAACAGCTCCGACCCCGGCCGAGCCCGCGAGCGGGGCGAGACGGGTGCGCAGCATCGGGGCGATCACCTCCTCGGCGTGCGCGGCGAGCCGCTCACCGGCGATCGTCTCGATGCCGGCGACCGCCATGGCGCAGGCCAGCGGATTGCCCTGGAAGGTGCTGGTGTGCATGCCCGGCGGCCAGGCCTTGAGGAGGCGCGCGGGGCCGGCGACGGCAGCGAGCGGCAGGCCGCCCGAGAGCGCCTTACCCATGACGACGAGATCCGGCGCGATGCCGGCACGCTCGAAGGCGAACCAGCGACCGGCCCGCGCAAAACCGCACCAGATTTCGTCGAGCGCCAGCACGACGTCGTGGCGCCGGCAGAGTTCGGCGAGACCCTCGAGGAAGGGCGCAGGAGGCTCGATGACCCCTGCGACGCCCTGAACCGCCTCGACCACCATGATCGCCGGCGGATCGCCCCCGTCGGCGCGGCGCTCGAGCAGGCGCTCGGCCTCGGCAAGGCAGGCCGAGGCCGAGCGGGCGGGCGATCCATCGGCGTACGGCAGGATGTCGACGAGGTGTTCGAGGGTGGAAAATGGCGCGCGGATGCGCTCGCCGGAGGTGATCGAAAGAGCGCCGAGGGTGCGCCCGTGATAGCCTCCCTCGAAGGCGACCAGCCGGCGGCGCCCGGTCGCGTACTGCGCCACCTTGATTGCGGCCTCGATCGCCTCGGCACCCGAATTGACGAATTGCACCGTATCGATGCCTGCGGGCAGGATATCGACGAGGCTGCGATAGAGTTCGGCTCGCCACGGGGACGGCAGGCGCGTGCCGGTGTGCAGAATGCCGGTCGACAGCACCTCGCCTATGGCGCTGACGTGGGCTGGATGGCCGTGACCGAGATTGGTGGTGGCCGAACCGCAAACGAGATCGAGGTAGCGCTCGCCGTCGTCCGTAAAGAGGAATGGCCCCTCTCCACGAACGAAAACCGGCGGATCGGAGACCAGGCGGAAGGTGTTGGCGGACGCACTCTCGTGAGCGCGCGTCAGGGCCAGCGTCGTTGCGGCATCGATCATGGCCCCGGCTCCAGTACGGTCGCGGCACCTTCGAGGACGGAAAGGCCGACGTCGTCACCCGGCGCGGGCGAGGGATCGTCGCGTCGGGCGTCGACCTCTAGGACCGTACCGTCTCGCGAGACGAGATCGAGGCGCAGACCCGAGCCGGCGAACGCAACGTCTCGAACCACGGCCCGCGCTGGGGCGCCCTCCGAAATGCGTATCGATTCCGGGCGAACGGCGAGACGGACGCGGGTTCCCTCGGCGGCGGCGGCGTTGCCCGCCGGGGTCCCCGCAACGATGCGACCGAGCGGGCCGGCATCGACGAGGAGATCGCCCTGGTGGCGGCCGGCAACGGTTCCGTCGACCAGGTTACAGCGGCCGAGGAAGCCGGCGACGAATTCGGTGCGCGGCCGGTCGTAAATCTCCGTCGGCGGTCCAACCTGCTCGATGCGCCCATCGCGCATCACGGCGATGCGATCGCTCATGGTGATCGCCTCCTCCTGGTCGTGGGTGACGGCGACGAAGGTCAGGCCGACATCGCGGTGGAGGCGTCGCAATTCACCCTGGAGCTGGCGGCGCAGGCTCGTATCGAGCGCGCCGAGCGGCTCATCGAGGAGGAGGGCGCCGGGCTCGACGATAAGGGCCCGTGCGAGCGCCACGCGCTGGCGCTGGCCACCGGAGAGCTGGTGCGGCGCGCGCGCGCCGTAACCGTCGAGACCAATGCGCGTCAGCCAGTCGCCCGCCGCGCGGTCGCGCTCGGGCCGCGCGATGCCGCGCATCTTGAGGCCGTAGCCGATGTTGTCCAAGACGCTCTTGTGGGGGAAAAGGGCGTAGTCCTGGAACATGATCGAGGTGTCGCGACGGTTGGGCGGCAAGTCGGTGACATCCGTCCGACCGACGTGGATGCGACCTTCGCTGACCTGCTCGAGGCCGGCGATCATGCGCAGCAGCGTGGTCTTGCCACAGCCGGAGGGACCAAGGAGGGTGAGGAATTCGCCGGCCTCGATGCGCAGCGAGAGCGGGCGCACCGCCTCGACCTCGCCGAAACGCTTGCCGACCCCGATGACCTCGACCGCTTTTGCTGGCATGGCGCTATCTCACGTCCTTGCGCATGAACAGGAGCTGGGCGACGAGACCGAGCACCATAGAAAAGAGGAATACCATGGTGCCGAGTGCGTTGATCGTCGGGTCGTAGCCGGTGACCAGCGTCGTCCAGATCTTGATCGGCAGTGTTATGGAGAAATTCGTGAGGAAGTAGGCGATCACGAACTCGTCGAAAGCGAAGGTGAATGTGAGGATCAGCGTGGCGACGATCGCGAAGCGGCAGGAAGGCAGGACGATTTCCCAGATGGCGCGTGCCCGCGAAGCACCGAGCGCCCAGGCGGCCTCCTCGTGACTCTTGGGGATCTGCGCCAGCCGGTTGCGCAAATTGAGCACGGCGAGCGGAAGGACATAGAGAACCTGACCGAGATAGGCGAGCCAGAGTGAGGGCTCGATCCCCATGCGGACGAAATAAAGTCTCAGAGAAATGCCGACGAGGAGCAACGGCACCGCGAGCGGGGCAAGGACGAGAAGGGTGACGGCGGTCTTTCCGGGAAAGCGCGCGTTGACCAGGGAATAGGCGCAGAGGAAGCCGACGGTGGTCGCGGTGAGGGCAACGGCGCCGGCAACGAGGATGCTGTTGAGGAAGCCGGCGGAATATTGACCGTCGGAGAACACACGCACGTACCATTCGAGCGTTGCATCGCGGAACGGCAGCGTCTGGAAGCGCGCAGATGAAAAGGAGAAGATCGCCATCACCACGATCGGCGCATAGACGGCGACGACGACGAGGGCGAAAAGACCCGTGAGCAGCGTGCGTGCGAGACCGCCCCTCATGGCCTCACCCCTGAAGCCGGACCTGGCGCACCAGCAGCAGAAGGGGCGCTGCGCCGGCCAGGATGACGAGGACAAGGATCGAGGCGAAGGTGGCCGCCATGGGCAGGTCGTAGGTGCCCTTGAGGACCGAAAGCATCACCTGCGCGAGAACGGGGCGGAAGCCGCCGCCGAGCAGCGCCGGAACGGCATAATCGCCGACAGCGATGATGTAGGTGAGCACCGCGCCGATCAGCCAGCCCGGAACGCTCAGCGGCAGGACGATCTCGCGAAAGCCGGTCCATCGCGTGCCACCGAGCACGGCGTTCGCCTCGAGCAGGCGCCGGTCGATCGTCACCATGACGCTGAAAAGCATCAATGTCGTCAGCATGATGCCGAACAGCGTGAGCCCGAGGATCGAAGCGCCCATGGTGTAGAGGAAGCCGAGGGAGACGGCGGTTCCCGTCACGCGCTCGATCGCCCAGGCGATGACGCCGCTGTCGGCGAGCACGAGCTGCCAGGAAAAGGCGCGGATCGTAAAGCTCGTCCAGAAGGGTGCGACGAGGATGAACAAGAGCAGCACCCGCATGCGGGGCGAGACCTCGAAAGCGAGGAAATAGGCGAGCGGATAGGCGATGAGGCTCGAGAGCGCGACCACGGTCAGGGAGAGGAACAGGGTGCGCGATAGGGCGCCGACGAGGCGCGGCTCGGCAAAGAAGGTGCGATAGTTGGCGAGCGTCGGCCCCTCCACTCCCTCGGCACCGAAGGAGAGCGCGATGGTGTAGGCGATCGGGGCCGCAAAAAACAGCAGAGTCAGGGCGACCGCCGGCAGAACGCCGTGCCAGAGGTTGAGGACGGGGGCGCGTGCGCTCGCCACGGCCGACCTCACCAGCGCACGAACAGCGCGCGCATCATCGCCCCGTCGATGCACGTCGTCTTCAAGGGGATCGCCAGCACATGAGTGCGGTCCGAGCCGGCAAGGCCGATGTCACGGAAATCCTCGATGAAGGGAATGTTGCGGGCAAAGACGGCGAGATGGGTGTGGAACTCGTGCACGAAGACATGGCGCTTCGGCATCTCGCGGGCAACGAAATCCTGCGGGAAGTCGAGGGCGATCGCCTTGATGCCCTGGTCCATCAGCCATTCCGCCGCCGCGACCTCGAGGTTCGGGGCGACGAGATGCCAGCGCGTGCTCTCATAGCCCATGCGGTTGGTGAGGTCGGAGCGCAGCACGACGATGTCGCCCATTCGGATTCCCTTGGCGCGGGCGGATATCAATTCGGCGGTGATCGGCGTCGGTAGCGGCAGGTCGGAGAGATCGACGATGTTCGCCTCGCCGGTGAAGGCATCGAGGCCCCAGTTCGGCATCTCCTGGATGGTCATGCCGTCGCGGCGCATGTGGCGGGGCGCATCGCAATGCGTGAAGCCGTGACCGCGGATCGTGAAATGGATTTCATCCCGGTCGGCGCCGGCCGCGAAGTTCGGCCCGTCGTCGACATCGATGTACCAGCGCCAGTGGTTGAACATCGGGGTCGAGACGTCGAGCAGGACCGGCTCGTCGGACGGCCACTGCGTGAAGGCGATGGGGCGGACGGGCGAGACGGAGGCGCGCGGAATGGCGAGGGGCAGGGAGCAGAAAAACACCTCGCTCTGCTCGATCGCCACGAGGTTCTCGGCGTTCTCGGTGACGAGCAGTCCGGCGGCATGGAGCGCGGCGCGGAAATGCTGGTTCGCGTTGGGGACATAGCCATCGTCGAGCGGGCGGCGGGCGGGCAATTCGTCGCACGGAATGTCGAGGACGACGTGGCGGAATCCCTCGCGCGCGATCTGGTTGGCGCAGGCGGCGGCAAAGCGCGGCACCTCGCGCCAGTAGGCGAGGTGGCTGTTGCGGTGGCGGGCGGAATGACCGGTTCGCAGAACCAGAATCCGTCGACCCTTGGGGGCAACGCCCTTCAGCCGCTCGGCGAGGGCGACGGCGCCGATCTCCTTGAGATCGGACACATCGACGATGCTCGCGACCGCCGCAAAGCAATCCAGAGGATAGGCATCGAGGCGGCCCGCGCCACGCATCCGCCAGCCCGGAGCGGAGACGAACGAAAAGCCGGGCCCGCGCCACTTGAGGCCGAACTCCTGGAATTCATCGCCCCGCGCGGGGTCCTGGGAGACGAATGGATGGCTCTGCCAGTGGAAATGCGGCTCGATCAGAGCTGAGCAGTCGATGATCGCCATGTCATTGATCTCGCATCGCAGGAACTGACGGGGGCCGGCCACCGGCCACAACAGCAGCCGGATCGGAACGGGCGCAACGCCGGAGAGCCGGGGAGGAATCGCCCGCCAGGGACCAGTCTAGCCCAGGGCGAGGGGGCTGGGGAGCCCCGCGACCGACGGCACGCCCGCTCCATCGCCGACGCCGAGGCATCGGGCAACGAACCGGCGGCCGGTCGAGCGGAGTGGGTCACTCCCCGACCCGAGCGGCCGCGCGGCTCGATCGAGCCCACCTGCCACCGGACGGCCGTCCGCGGCGCCCGGCGGCGGTGACATGGTGATCGCGATCAGGTCGCCTTGAAATCCTCCCAGGCCGCGAGCCAGTCCTTGTCGTTGTCCGGCTTCTTCCTCGGCGAGAGATTGGCCATGAAGACCGTGTCGAACTTGTCGAGATCGGCGAGGTTCAGCAGTTCGCGCTTGTCGGCGGGAAGCTGCTCGGCGGCGTTGCGGTTCGGCACCATGGAGTAGTACGTCTTGGCGACCGCGAGGCGGGACTGGAAGACGGGACCGCAAATGTACTGGAGGAATTTCACCGCGTTCTCCGGCCGCGTCGTGTTCTTGGCGATGCAGGGCGCCTGGTCCCAGGTCACGCCGCCTTCCTTGGGCACCACCGCTTTGAACGGCAAGCCGGAATCGTACATGCCGGCCTGCACCCATTCACCGGCGATCGCGAGATCGTAGGTGCCGCCGGCCATGGCCTGCTGCACCTGGCTGGTGTTGCCGACGAGGCCGACCTGCGGGCGCAGGCGCTTCAACGTCGCCTTCAGCTTGTCGAAGGCGCCGGCATCGAGATCGTACGGGTTGGGATTGCCGTCGAACTTGGAGAGGCAGCCCATGTTCGGGAGATACCAGTCGAACAGCGCCACGCGCCCCTTGACTTTCTCGTCGAAGAACAGCGCCCAGCTCGAGCAATCCTCCTCCGAGAACTTCTTGTGGTTGTAGGTGATGCCGTAGTAGCCGAAGCGGTTGACGATGGCATAGCGCTTGCCGTCGACGATGGTCGGCCCCCAGTTCGCGATGATCGGGAAATAGTCCCCCAGCGGATAGTCGCCGTCGGAGAGCTCCATCAGCACACCGTCCTTGGCCGCCTGCGGGATGAAAGCGGAGGTGGGCGTCATGATGTCGAAGGTGCCGGGCGCGGAGGTCTTGACGAGCGCCACCATCTCCTCGTCCGAGCCGTCGTGGATCTTGAGATTGACCTTGATGCCGGTCTCCTTTTCGAAGGGCTCCAGCATGCCGGGTTCCTCGTAGCCGCCGAAGGCGAGCACGTTGACCTCGCCAGCGGCATAGGCCCGGCGGGTCCACACCCAGGGCATCGCCATGGCCGTGCCGGCGGCGGCCGTCACCTTCAAGACATCGCGGCGACTGTGTCCGCCGCGTCGAGATGCAGAGTTCATTGCCGATCCTCCCGTTGCGTCGATCCGCTCCCATCCGCCGCCGGGCAAGCAATCGCACCGGCGCGACGGTGACCGCGAGACAGCACCCGTCCTCGGTCACTCAGATTGTCAACAATTGACAACGCTAAGGACGCTGGCCCATTGTGTCAAGGAGCGCTCGCGGGGCAACCTCGGGTCGCGGCGCTCGATCGGGGCGGGCCTTCGGTTGGCTCCAGCTCCATCCCGGGGCCGGACCGGATCGCACGCGACGGTGCTCGAAGCCAGGGCGCCGATGGCCGGTGACGCAGGCTGTCAGCGCGCCACGGGCGCATGAACGATAACGGAGCAATATGTCGGCAAACGGCGAGATCGGCGGCACGGCGCCGGCCAACAGGGGGCCGGAACCGCATCGGGACGCAGAGGATTGGGCAACCCATCCGCGCCCATCGCCTACGCTGGCGCTCGCCGAGGCGATCGAGGTGGCGCGCCGGGCCGGACGCGACGTGCTGTCAATCAGCACGCCGACATTCCCGGAGCATGCCCTGGACCCGAAGGTCGTCGGGGCGGCGAGTTGCCGGCTGTCGCCGGCGGAAGGCGCGCCGGAGTTGAGACGGGCGAGCAGGGACGCGCTGTTTTCCCGATGGCAATTGCCCGAGCACTCGGTGCTCGTGACCGCCGGTGCCAAGGCCGGCCTGTTTTGCGCCCTCAAGAGCGGGGCGCGACCGGGCAGCGCTGTCGTCGTCGTCGCGCCTGCCTGGCCCAGCTACGGCGATATCGTGCGGATGGCGGGCCTCTCGGCCCACGTCTACGAGACGCGGGCGCGGGACGGCTTCGCCATCGAGGCCGACGGTCTCGAGCGTGCGATGGTGGCGAGCGGAGCGCGAACGATCGTGCTCTCGAACCCCTCCAATCCGACAGGCCGCATCCTCGAGCCCGCCGAGCTCATGCTCCTGACACAGGCGGCCGAACGGCACGACGCGGAGCTGATCATCGACGAGAGCTTTTCCGACATCATGTTCGAGGAGAGCGCCTGGCAAAACTCCGTGGCGCCCGGGAACCGGCGTATCGTCATCCTCAATTCGTTCTCCAAGAATTTTCATCTCCAGGGCCTGCGGGTCGCCGCCTGCCTTGCGCATCAGAGCCGGGCCGGCGCGATCGTCGCCTGCCACCAGACACTCTTCAGCGCGGCGCCCAGTGTCAGCCAGGCGATCGCGCTCGCCGCGCTCGACGACAAAGGCCGCATTCCGCCGTCCGCGCACTACGGCGCGGCTCGCGAGGTCGCGCTCGAGATCATCGCACGGGCGGGATGGCGTCTTTCCAGGGGTGGCGGAACCTTCTATTTCTTTCCGTCCATGACGGATGCCCAGCGGACCATCGCGGCGATGCAGGAAGCGGGAATCTACGCGCTCTCCGGCGCGGCCTTCGGGGACGCCTATGGCGATCATTTGCGCGTGTGCTATGGCAAGCCCGTGGCGGAAATGATCGCGATCCGCGAGCGCCTGGCCGCCGCCGGGATCATCGGGCGGGGCTAGTTCATGCCGGATATCATCTCCCCCAACTCGGGCACGGCGATCGGCCACTGGGAACCGACGTCGGAGGCCGGCATCGAGAGCATCCTCGCGGGTCTCGGACTGCGGCAGCGGGCAATGCCGGGCCCGGGCGAGCGCGCCGGGCAGTTGAGGGCGCTCGCCAGCCGGCTCGCCGGGCGAAAGGAGGCGCTCACGCGCGTCATCGTCGCTGAGGTCGGCAAGACGCCGGGCGAAGCCGCCGACGAGGTGGATTATGCGGCGAGCTTCCTCGAATATGCCGCCGGTGTGTGTGACCATGCGCTGAGCCGCACGACGAAGGGAGGCGAGCGGGACCTCTGCGTCGTGCCGGCGGGGCCGGCGCTGCTCATCGCCCCCTACAATGATCCCCTCGCCGGCATCACGCGAAAAATCGCCCCCGCCATCGCCTCCGGCTGTCCGGCCGTCGTCAAGCCGTCCGCGCTCGGTCAGCTGACGGCCGAGGCCTTGATGGCGAGCGTCGGCGACTGCGGTCTCGGCGACCTCGTGCACATGGTCAATCACACGAGCCGCGACGTGCTCGACCGGCTGGTTCGCGACGAGCGGCTCCGGGTGCTCTCGTTCACGGGCTCGACGGAAGTCGGCGTGGCGCTCGCAGCCAAGGCCGGCGGCAGCCTCAAGCGCCTCGTCCTCGAGCTCGGGGGTAACAATCCTTTCCTCGTCCTCGAGGGCGCGGACGTCGAGCGCGCGGTGCGCGATGCGGTGGCGCGGAAAATCCGGGCAGCGGGCCAGGCCTGCTCGGCGGAGAACCGGATCTACGTTGTCCCTTCTCTCTATTCGGCGTTCCGCGACCGGTTCATGGACGCCCTCGGCGCGATCACCTACGGGCCCTCCGACATCGGCGTCTCGATGGGACCGCAGCGCACGGCACGCGCGGTCGAGACGCTCGAGCGGCTGGTCGCGGCGAGCCGGGCAGACGGGTCGGTCGAACGCCTCGGGCAACGCGCGGGGGAGGGCGGTTTCCTGTTCCCACCGACGGTCGTTGCAAGCGATGTCGCGCTGCGCGAAGCAGAGGCGTTCGGGCCGCTCGTCTCGCTCACCTCCGCGACGCGCGAGGAGGCTCTCGCGATCGCCGCCGGCGAGCGCCAGGCGCTCGTCTGCTACATCTATGGCGAGATCGCCGAGGAAGAAATCGCACCGCTGCGCTTCGGCTCGATCGGGCTCAACTCGACACGCATCCAGGGACCGGACGTGCCGACCGGTGGGTTCGGCACCGCTGGCATCGGGCGCGAAGGCGGCCCGTGGGGGCTCGAAGAGTACCTCACCACCATCAACATCCGCCGCGGCTGAATGGAAGGACGAAAAAATGATGCGTGAACTCGTCACGGACCCGTCAGCGCCCGCCTCGACCTCTCCCGTCTCGCAGGCAACGCTTGGTGGCGGGTTCGTGTTCGTCTCGGGGCAGATGCCACGCGACATGGCTAGCGGGCGCATCGTCGAGGGCGCAGAGGCGCAGGCGCGCCTTTCGATGCAGCACTGCCTCTCGATCCTGAAGGCCGCCGGCTCCGGCCCCGAAAAGGTGATGATCGCCTGGATCTACGTGACCGACCTCTCCGTGAAGCCAGCCGTCAACGCGGTCTTTGCCGAGACGTTCGGGGATCGCCCGCCCGCGCGCAATCTCGTTGCCGTCAAGGACATCGGCGAGGAGGCCCTCGTCGAGATATCGCTCATCGCACTCGCGTGACCGCACCCTCGAGGATTTCGAGCGCCCGGTCGATCTCCTCGTCGGAGACCGTCAGTGGCGGCACGAGACCGATGACGTGGCCGTGGGTGCCGCACTCCCAGGTGACGAGGCCCGACGCGAGGGCGGCCGAGCGGATGGCGCGCGTGCGCGACTGATCGGGCGCGCCGGAGGTATCGAAAACGGCGAGACCACGCATCGCGGCAGTGCCAACGAGCGCCGTTTCGGGGCAGCGCGCGGCAAGTCCACTACCTGCGATGCGCTCGCCGATCCCGAGCGCACGGGCGATCAAGCCCTCCTCCAGCAGCACGTCGAGGGTCGCGAGCGAGGCCGCGGCCGACAGGGGATGGAGCTGGAAGGTCGAGGATTGCACGCCGGGGCGCAGCAGCTTCAAGATTTCCGGCCGTGCCGCCACCAGCGCCCCGGGTACACCGCCGCTCGCTGCCTTGGCAAGAACCAGGATGTCGGGGATCGCATCACTCCATTGGACCCCGAAGAGGCGGCCGGTGCGCCCGTAGCCGGTGAAGACCTCGTCGGCAACGAGGAGGGTTCCGGCGCTCCGGCAACGCGCCGCGAGCATCCCCAGAAGCCCTCGATGCGGCGAGCGCATGCCCGCCGTCGCCTGGACCGGCTCGACGAGAACGGCCGCGACGTCTCCCGTCGACAACGCGCGATCGAGGCGCTCGCCGAGGTCGGCGAGATCGCCATCGCTCACCGGATACGGCAAATGCACGGTGTCGGGTTTGAGTTCTCCGAGGACCGCATTGGCGCCGCGCGCGTGCGAGACGGCGAGCGAGCCGATGGTGCGGCCGTGATAGGAGCCCTCGAAGGCCAGGAAGCGGCGCCGTCCGGTCGCATGCACGGCCGCCTTCAGCGCCGTCTCGATCGCTTCGGTGCCGTTGGTCGCGGGGTGGAACGCCGAGAGGCCCGAAGGCAGAACGCCGGCAAGGCGCTCCATGAGCGCGATCTGGACAGGAGCATGAAAGTGCGGCCCGAGGTGCGTCAGCCCGCGATCGAGTTCCGTGCGGATCGCGGCGAGCACACGCGGATGGCCGTGGCCGAGCACGGTCGTTCCCGAGCCGCAGGCAAAGTCGAGATAGCGCTTGCCGTCCGTGTCGAGCAGCATCGTGCCGGCGGCGGAGCGGAAAACCGGCGGGGTCTCGCTGATGGCATAGGTCTTCGTGCCCGACGAGAGGTGGCGACGCATGGCGCCATGGATGCGCCCGGTCTCCCCCTTGCCCGGCGGTGGATCGAAAAGCCGACCCATCCCGGGTTTTTCCGCCTCGACGCCGGCGAGCCGGCAGGCGTGCCAAACGAGGGCGGCCGTCGCGGGCACGGCGGGCTTGCCGCGATCGGCCTCGAGGCGGGCCAGCATGCCGGCGGTGCGCAGACCGCCTCCGAGGAATACGATGGCATCGGCTTCGGGATGGTCGGCGCTCACCGCGGCACCCCGCCAGACCTCCGCCCCCGCGCCGGCAATGGCGTGCTCGTCGTGGTGGGCGACCTGCCGCAGCGAAACGACCGCCAGGCCATCGGCCTCGAGGAAAGCAAGGCCCGCCGCCGTGACCTCGGCATCGTAGGGGGAGACGACGGCGATGCGCCGCGCATCGAGGTGAGCGAGGGCCGCTCCAAGGGCTGTGGAAGGAGTGGTGCCGTGTGGGGCGCCGGCAGCCTCGGCGATCGCGCGCGCCTGGACCAGATCGAAGCCCGACCCTTTGATGAAGGAACCGGCGTGGTCGCCGAGCGCGGCGACCGCCGGTCTTGCCGCGCGCGTGAGGCGGGCGGCGGTGATCATCGGCGCGAGATCGGCGGAGGCCTCGAAGGTCGCGCGATCGAGGCCATGTCCTTCGAGCGTGCCCGGGTAGCGTGAGGCGAGCCAGGCGACGCCGTCCGGCAGATAGGACCAATACTCGTCGTCGTTGAGACCGTCGTCGGGCCAGATGAACGCGACGCGTGCGCGGCTGCCTCTCGTCATCAAGGTCTCCTCAATGCCCGAGCACGTTGTCGAGGAACCGGCGCAGGCGCGGATGGGGTGGAGCGGAAAAGAACTCGTCGGGCGGCGCGAGTGCGACGATGCGCCCGTGATCCATGAACGCGACCCGATCGGCGGCGCGGCGCGCGAACCCCATCTCGTGCGTCACGACGATCATGCTCATGCCCTGACCTCCGAGTTCGAGCATGACGTCGAGCACCTCCTTGATGGTCTCTGGGTCGAGTGCCGACGTCGGCTCGTCGAACAGCATGAGGACGGGGTCCATGGCGAGCGCGCGGGCGATCGCGACGCGCTGCTGCTGGCCGCCGGAGAGCTGGGAGGGCAGTTTGGCGGCCTGATCGGCGAGGCGGACACGCTCGAGCAGCACCATGGCTTTGGCCTCGGCCACGTCGCGCGGCATGTCGAGCAGCTTTCGCGGAGCAACGGTGATGTTGTCTATGACGGAAAGGTGCGGAAAAAGATTGAACTGCTGGAAGACCATGCCGACCCTGCGGCGGAGCCGGGCGAGGCCGGCCCGGTCACCACGCACCAACTCTCCCTCGACGGCGATCGCTCCGGCGTCCGGTTCCTCGAGCCGGTTGATGCAACGGATCAGCGTCGACTTGCCGGAGCCCGAGGGGCCGCAGACGACGAGCCGCTCGCCGCGTGCCATTTCCAGATCGACGCCATCGAGCGCCGTGAAGGACCCGAAGCGCTTGACGAGGCCGGTGATGCTCAAAAGGGGAGGGGCTGTCATGTGGTCTCGTTGATCCCCGCTTCGATTTCAGTGCGCGAGCCTGCGCTCGAGCGTGCGTGAGAGGTGCGAAAGTACGCCGACGATGACGAGGTAGAGCAGCGTCATCTGCACCACGATCTCGACGACGACGAAGGTCTCGAAGATGAGCGCGTTGCCGACCTGCGCGATCTCGTGGACGGAAATGACGGAGAGCAGGGCGGATGCCTTGATGACGTTCGCGAGTTCGTTGGTGAGCGGCGGCAGGATGCGCTTGAGGGCCTGCGGGAACAGCAGCTCCAGATAGGTTCGCCAGAGCGGAAAGCCGAGCGCCAGCGCCGCCTCGCGCTGGCCGCGCCCGAGGCTGTCGATCGCCGAGCGGATGATCTCCACCGCATAGACCGCGCCGACGATCGTGAGCGCCGCGACACCCGTCCAGAAGCCGTTGAGAACGAGCCCGATGGCGGGAAGCCCGAAATAGACGAAACTGATGACGAGGAGCGGCGGGATGCCGCGCACGACCTCGACGAAGGCGGCGACGAGGAGGCGTAGGGGAAGCGGACCGATCATGCGCGCGACCGCGAGCGGGGGGGCCAGCAGGCAGGCGAAACCCAGCGCGAGAACGCTGACCTCGACAGTGACGACGGCCGCCTCGAGCATACGCGGAAGGAATTCGAAGAATGCGTTCCAATCGAATTTCATCGCTGCTCCGCAAGACCTCCCGAAGCCGAGAGCCGACCCTCGAGCGCGCGTGCAACGAGGCTCAGCGCGTAAACGAAGCAGAAGTACCAGAAGCCCTCCACGATCAACACCTCAACGAAGCGGAAATTCGCCGAGATGATCGCCTCGGCGGCCTTGTGCAGTTCGTAGAGCGTGATGATGGAGAGAACGCTCGAGGCCTTGATGAGCTGCGAGAGTTCGTTCATGACCGGCCCCACCATGCGGCGGGCGGCCTGCGGGAGGATGAAACTCCAGAGTGTGGGACGCGCCTCGAAGCCGAGCGCGTAGGCCGCCTCCCATTGACCGCGCGGGACAGAGGAGACGGCGGCCCGACCGATCTCGATCTGATAGCCGGCCGAGTTCACGACGAGCGCCAGAACCCCCATCCAGAAGAGCGGAAGCTTGATGCCGGCGGCGGGAAGAAGGAAATAGACGGCGAAAATCTGGATGAGAATCGGCGTGCCACGCACGAAAAAGACGTAGGCATCGAGCAGCCATGCGGCGATGTGGCGATCGGGGAGCGTCGTTCTCAGGGTTCCGAGGGCGAGGCCGAGCGGCGTTGCCATGACGAGCGCGGTGAGCGAAAGCGCGATCGTGAGACCGAGCGGGGGCAGGAGCCGGACGAGGACGTCGAGCATGAATGCCAGGTCCATCGTCCCGCTCCCGTTCCAACAGACACGACGCGCCGTGGAAGTCGCCTTGGCGCGTCGGATGGCGTCGCCGCGATATCACCAGGTCGGCGCTGCGTCGGGCAGCGCGTCGACGAAGGACTGGCCGAACCACTTCATCTGGAGTTCGGCGAGCAGGCCGCTCTTTTTCGCCCCGAGGATGAAGGCATCGAACGCGGCGCGCAGGTCGTCGTCCTCCTTGCGGAAGGCCGCGGCCGTCCACTCGCCGGCGAACTTGCCATCGCAGTTCCAGGCCATGGCCTTGAGGGTCGGATTGGCCTTCTGTCCTTCGAGCAGTGAGACGATGGTGGAGGCATAACCCGCGATGCGGCCGATCTTCATGGCTTCGTAGGCGAGCGCATCGTTGTCGAAGGTCTGAATGGAGCCGGAGAACGTGATGCCCTTGGCGGCGGCGCACTCCTCGAGCTGCTTGATCTGCGGCGTGCCGGCACCGGCGGCCACGGCCTTGCCGGCGAGGTCGGCGAAGGTTGCCGCGCCGCCATCCGACACCACCATGAGGCCGGAGGCCGCATCCATGTAGGGAACGGAGAAATTCACCCGCTCGAAGCGCTTCTGGGTCGCCGTCATGCCACCCTGGATCATGTCGAAATCGCCGTTGTATAGCGACTGGATGACGGTCGACCAGTTGGTGTCGATCGGCATCGCCTTGACCCCGAGAGAGGCGGCGAAGGCACCAGCGAGATCGATGTCGTAGCCGACGATGTTGTTGTTCTCGTCGCGGAACTCGAAGGGCCGGTACTGCGCTTCCAGCCCGAAGCGGAGTTCGCCTCGCGCCTTTATCTCGTCGAGCTTGCCGGCCTCGACCGGGGTCGAGATGCCCACTGCCAGGCCGATCGCCGCGGCCAATCCGAGCATGAACCTCATGGAACGAAACTCCTCACCTTCTGCGTTGCTTTCTTCATTCATTTCCGGCGCCGTCCGGCCTCGGCCTCGAGCGCGTCGAGGTCCGGCCGGGGGCGGCGCAGGCTGTCGTCGCGCTCGAACAGAGCCTCGAGCGTCACTGCGACATCGGCAAGGAAGGCGTCGTGATGCAGCCTTCCGATGATCTGGATTCCGAACGGCAAGCCACCCTCGCCACGCCCGCATGGCAGCGCGACCACGGGGTTGCCCATGAGCGTCACGCCGTAGGCGATCGCCTCCCAGCGAAGATAATTGGACATCGGCTCGCCGTTGATCGCCTTGGGCCATTCCTCCTCGTGGCGGAAGGGTGGCACCGACGCGCAGGGCGTCACGAGGAGATCATAGGTTTCGAAGAACGCCTGCGAGCGGCGATGAATACGGGAATGCTCCCCCGTCGCCCAGGCGATCTCGTCGATGCCGACCTCCATCCCGCGCTCCACCTCGAAGCGCACATTGGACGCGAGAGCGGATCTGTCACGGTCGTACAGCGCCTTGAAATCGTGCACGAATTCGAGACTGCGCATCGCCGCGAGAACGCGATCGACGGTTCCGAGATCCGGGCATGCATCCTCGAGGGAGCCAAACCAGCCGGCAAAGCGGGCGAGGCGCTCGCGAAAGGTGCGACGCACGCCGTTGTCGACGGGAGCGAAACCCAGGTCCTCGCTGACGGCGACCTTGAGGCGCGAAAGGTCGATCGGGCGGGACGGACCGTCGAAGGCCGGATCGCGCGGAAAAGACAGCGGATCGAAACTCTCGCCGCTCGCCATGGCCGCGAGCAGGAGCCGGGCATCGCGCGCTTCGCGCCCCATCGGACCTTCGACGTTGAAGGGCGAAAAGCCGAATGCCCGGCGCTCGTTGGCGACGGTGCCGGCGGACGGGCGGATGCCGGTGATGCCATTGAACGAGGCGGGTGTGCGCAGCGAGCCGGCGAAGTCCGAGCCCATGGCAAGTGGCACAAGCCCGGACGCGAGGGCGACCGCCGTGCCACCGGAGGAGCCGGCGGCCGTGAAGCGGATGTCGTGTGGATTGGCGGTCGTGCCCCAGAGCGGATTTGCGCTGGTCGCGCCGAAGCCGAGTTCGGGAATATTCGTCTTGCCGAGCACGATGGCGCCCTGGCGGCGGAGGTGGGCGACAATGAACTCGTCGGTGGCGGCGACGTTGTCCCGATAGAGGAACGAGCCGTAGGTGGTCGCGAGCCCGGCCGCATCGTTCATGTCCTTGATGCCGATCGGCAGGCCATGCAGGGGGCCCAGCGGGTCGCCGCGCATCACGGCCTGCTCGGCGACCGCGGCCTCGGCGAGCGCCTGTTCCGGTTTCATGTCGCAGAACGCGACCAGCACGCCGTTGAGCCGCTCGATGCGCGCGAGATAGTGGCGCACCACCTCGCGGGGCGACACGATCTTGGCGCCGATCAGGCGGCGCAATTCAACCGCGCTCAGCTCGTGGATTTCCGGCATCGGGCCCTGGTTCGGTGACGAAGCGACCTAGCTCTTGCTGATTGTTGATTGTTGACAATCTCAGAGTCAAGATGGCTCGACCGTCAGGACGCGGATGGCTCCCATCGAAATCTCGCGGGTCGGGAGCCAGCGGGCGTGATCGTGGGTGGCAACGCGCCCGCCCTCAGGTCCTCGGGCCGGCCATCGAGCGCCCGGCGCACCGCCAGTCGCCCGATGCCCGTCCATATCATCTCGGTCGGCTCGTTCAGAGCCCGCGAACGAGATTGCCGATCATCAGGATGATGTAGCCCGAAACGGCGAGCCACAGGTTCTGGTTCGGGAACTTGAACGGCACCTGGATCAGGCCGAGGTGACTGACGACCGCGAGGCCAACCAGGACCAGCGAGATGAGGAAGACGAAAACGGTCGGCGGATTGAGGCGCATGGCGGACCTCCGTTGGATGGCTGAATCGTCCCATATGTGTAGAGCATCGTCAGGCGGCGCGAGAGGGCATCGCCGCGATGGCTGTGGAGAGGACGCGCGGATGTCGTTGCGAGGCAACAGCGGGCGCGGCATCGGTGCTGCAGTGATGGCGACGGTTGGTGCGGACGCGGCGTCCGGGTATGGCTGCGACCGGCGGGGCGCCGAGAGGCCTTGGAACGAGCCGAGTGAAGAGACGTGACCAGAGCGCACGAAGCGGGCAGGGCGCCCACCATCGACGACCTCTTCGTCTGCGTCGGCGCCCAGAAGGCGGGCACGACTTGGCTGGCGCGCGTGCTGGCGAGCCACCCCGAGCTGTTCGTGACACCGGTCAAGGAAATCCACTACTTCGATCATCTGGCTGGCATCACCAAGCATCTCTCGGACAAGAAGCGGCGCTCGCGCTACCGCAAATACCATCAGCGGCTCTGGACCCAGCCTCACCGCATCAGCCAGCACATGGGCCACTGGGGTTGGTATCGCCGCTACATGGCCAACCCGATCGACGACGACTGGTATCGCGGGCTCTTCGCCGAACGCGGCGGCAAGCGCTTCGCGGGCGAGGCGACGCCCGAATACGCGATCATCGGCAGGGATGGTTTCTCGCACCTGCGCCGCCTCGCGCCGGGTGTGCGCGTGCTCTTCATCCTGCGCAATCCGGTAGCGCGAGCCTGGTCGCAGGCGCTCCACCACTGCCGTGCCAGCGGGCTCGATGCGACCCGCCAGAGCCCCGAGGCGCTCGAAATCCTTCTCGCATCGGGTCGGTTTGCCGAACTCGGCAACTACATGGCAACGCTCGACGATCTCGAAGCTTGCTTCGAGCCGGGGCAGGTCTCGGTGCTGTTCTACGAGGACATCCACGCCGACCGGCTCGCCGCCCTCGAGCGGATCTGCGATTTCATCGGTCTTTCTTTTTCTTCCGCATGGTTTCCGGAGCTGGGGCGGCGCTACAATCGCTCGCAGGAGGTGAGCCTGCCGGCGGGGCTGCGTGCCCATCTCGCCGCGCAATACCGCCCCCTCGCCAGCGCCATCGCCGACCGCCTCGGCCGCGTGCCGGATAGCTGGGCCCGCGAAATGGCGATTTGAGGGATTGAAAAGCCGGCTGGAGGTCGGGAACGACCTCCACGCCCGTGTTCATGTTCGTGGCCGAGAGGTCCCGCCGCTCAGCCCATCGCCTTCTGCAGGTTGGTGTCGATTTTGTCGAGGAAGCCGGTCGTCGTCAGCCACTTCTGGTCCGGGCCGACGAGGAGCGCGAGGTCCTTCGTCATGTCGCCGGCCTCGACCGTGTCGATGCAGACCCGCTCGAGGGTCGTGGCAAAGCGGGCCAGCGCCTCGTTGCCGTCGAGCTTTGCCCTGTGGGCGAGGCCGCGCGTCCAGGCGAAGATCGACGCGATCGGGTTGGTGGAGGTCGCCTTGCCCTTCTGGTGCTCACGGTAATGGCGCGTGACGGTACCGTGCGCCGCCTCGGCCTCGACCGTCTTGCCGTCGGGCGTCATCAGCACGCTGGTCATGAGCCCGAGCGAGCCGAAACCCTGGGCGACCGTGTCGGACTGCACGTCGCCGTCGTAGTTCTTGCAGGCCCAGACGTAGCCACCGCTCCACTTCAGCGACGCGGCGACCATGTCGTCGATCAGCCGGTGCTCGTAGTGGATGCCCTTTTTCTTGAATTCGCCCGCGAATTCGGCGTCGTAAATCTCCTGGAAGAGATCCTTGAAGCGACAGTCGTAGGCCTTGAGGATGGTGTTCTTGGTGGAGAGATAAACAGGATAACCGCGAGAGAGACCGTAATTCAAGGAGGCGCGCGCGAAATCGCGGATGCTGTCGTCGAGGTTGTACATCGCCATGGCGACGCCCGAGCCCGGCGCCTGGAAGACCTCGTGCTCGATGGTCTTGCCGTCGTCGCCGACGAACTTGATGGTGAGCTTGCCGGCGCCGGGGAAGCGGAAATCGGTCGCCCGATACTGGTCGCCGAAGGCATGGCGCCCGACGATGATCGGCTCCGTCCAGCCGGGCACGAGGCGCGGCACGTTCTTCATGATGATCGGCTCGCGGAAGATGACACCGCCGAGGATGTTGCGAATCGTCCCGTTCGGCGAACGCCACATCTTTTTCAAGCCGAATTCCTCGACGCGGGCCTCGTCCGGCGTGATGGTCGCGCATTTGACGCCGACCCCGTGACGCTTGATGGCGTTGGCCGCATCGATGGTCACCTGGTCGCCGGTCGCGTCGCGGTGCTCGATGCCGAGGTCGTAGTACTCGAGGTTCACATCGAGGTAGGGGTGGATCAGCTTGTCCTTGATGAACTGCCAGATGATGCGGGTCATCTCGTCGCCGTCGAGTTCGACGACGGGGTTGGCGACCTTGATCTTGGGCATCGGGGGCCTCGCGCGATGATGGCGCCGGCGCGCCGCCGGCAATTGGGCCTTCTCCTAGCCGAGCCGCAAGCCGGCGCCAATCGTAGGTTAGGCGAATAACGTTCGCAGCTCGCGCCCGACCGTGGGCGCGACATGGCGCGGGCCGGGCCGGCGGATGCTACGGCGTGACCGGGTCAGAGTGCCCTCGGCAGTTCCATTGCGGCCGGCGCACGCAACGGCGCCACTTCGCCGTGGCCGAGAACCCTCGGGACCGCGAACGGACATGCGAGAAGGGCCGCCTCGGACAAGGCCAGTCGGCTGTCGTCGCAACCGTCCTGGGTCTCGTGTCCTCGCGCCAGCCCGGTGTCGGACGATCGGGCGCCGACGCCGAGGTCCGAAACCGCGCCGGCTCCGGCCATGGGATGGACGAGGAGGCCCGACGGTTCACGTGCGGCGGATTCGTCGTGGGCTTCGTCGGTGGCCCTCGAACCGGTCAGAGCGGCACGCACGATCGCCAGCCGCTGCTCCTCGACGGGGTCGACCACCACGACGTCGCCCGTCCAATCGTCGCTTTCGCCGAAACCTCGGGCCGCGACCGGACTCACGGCCACGACCGGGGCGGACACCCCGCCCGAGGACAGGAGGGCACGCCCGTTCGGAACGGCAGCGGCAGCCAGCGCTGCACCGAGCCCGAGCAACGCGATGGCGAACCAGCCACGGTCCCGCCGATCGCCCCACCAGGGATGCGCCGAAACCTGCCTGTGTCCAGCCGATCGATCAGCGATCGTCACCATCCCTCACCCTTTGTCCTGCGGTTCTGACCCATCGTCAGGAGGCCCCGAGAGCAATGCCGGTCCGAAACGTATCTTCACATGAGCCGACCGCGCCGCGCGTTCAAGGGCGGCTGCGGTTCCGGGCCCCCGTACGGCGCGCTTCGGCGGGGAAAACCGTGCGCCATAACACCAAAGTGAAGACCGACATCGCCGAAAAGATCACGCCGGCAAGGACGAGGGCCAGCCGACGGTCACCCTCGGCGCGCGCATTGGCGCGGGGCACCGCGACGCCGACGCGGCCGACGGAAGGTTGCATCGGCGCGAGCGCGAGACGCGGGTTCTCGGAACGTGGCCGTGCCACGGCCCCAAGCTCCCGCGATCGCTCGACCAGGGCATCGGGCCGATAGAGCGCACGCCCGGCTCCCGGCGCACCCGTCCCATGGAGGTCACCCGTCCCGCCCTGCCACGGGGCCCCGAACGGTTCGTCCGGCCCCGCTGGACCGGTGGCGAACTCCGACTGCGACACCGTGAAGCGGCTGGCCGCCATTGCATCCCGGGTCTCGATCGAGGCCACTGCAAGTAGGCACGCGAGAAGGGTGGCGGGAACCGAGAAGTCGCCAAAAAGCTGGACAAACAGTCGTCTGCGTGCCGTTCTCGCCATCGTCGCTGTCACCCTGGTTGTCGATTCCACTCCCGTCGGCCACCTGTTGAGCATCGCACTTGGGCTGCGGCGCGTCGCGATTGTGGCACTTCGCGACCAAGTGGGTTGCATCGGCCAAGCGACCCGACCGCTGTGCCCCGGGAGCCACAGGGGACCCGACGGCGCCATTGGGTGGCGCTGCATCTCGCCAGGTTCACGTACATGACGTCGCTCGCTGCCATCGTGTTCATTTCGCTGCTGGTCGGCCTCGCGGCGATGGCAGGCCTCGCCGCGAGGCGCGGCCTCGACGGCCAGATCGCCACGCGTCAGCCGTTGGTTCTGGTACTCGCGGCGACCGGAGCGGATGGGGCGAGGGCAACCCCGGACGTGCGACGGCGGGCGCTCGAAGTGCTGCGGCGGCTCGCCGGGCGCGAATTGCTCGGCGAGAACATCGTGGTCGCTGACGGTGCCTTCGATGATCAACGGCTGGTCGGGCTGCACGCGGTCGGTGGGCGGGGCGAGAGGGCTCTGCGGCGACAGCTCATGCTCGAACTCCTGCACGGCGACGGGCCGGCCGGCGGTTGGCGCCTTCGCCCCCACGCTGAGGAACTGGCCGACGCTCGCGCGGCGGCCGAGGAAGCCGGGCACGATGAGGAGGCGGAACTCTGGTGGCGGCTGCTCGGCTGCGGGATCATCGATATCGAAGTGCCCAAGGTCGTGGCGCCGGCCTGGTTGCGGCCGCGCGGCTCGCGGGAAGCTCGAACCGCGCGCGCGGCGGGCCATCGTGACAGGATCATCGTTGCCGGGTGGATCGATAGGGTCGGTCTGCTCCGGCCAGAATTCGCCGTCGGGCGGAAACCGGGTTCTCCCGCCGGGCGACGGCCCGGTGGTTGGCGTGAACTGGCGGATCACGTGATGGCCACGGCACCGGAAGGCCTGCCCGAAGATCGGCGGTCGGCGCCCGACTATCTGATGGCCTGGGTTCGCCTTCGTGCCGACCTCGCCGAACCGGAGCCACGCGAGGCGGCGCACGGCGAGGCAAGCGCTGCGATCCGCGCGCACGTAGCGATCGCAGGATTGCAGAGCGCGATCACGGCAGGTGAGGACGACTGGCCGAGTGCCCTTGCCGGCATTGCTCATCTCAACTGCGCCGCAGCGCACGTCCTCATCGCAAAGGGACGGCGACGGTATCTGGAACTCCTGGCGGCGCGCGCGCATCTGCGCGAGGCGGCCGGCCGCCTCGGCGATGCGGCGATCGAGGGCGAGTGGCTGGCGCCGGGCGCCGAGGACGACGCGCAGGCGGCCCTCGCATGCCTCGAGGAGATGCTCGCGGAGCTGGAGGGTCCGCCGCCGCCAACGGATGGCGAGTTGCTGGGCGGGATAGCGCCAGTGCAGGCGAGTGGTTTGCAAGGCGACGACCCAGACCATACGGCAACGGACGACGCCAGCGCCGCGCATTGGCGCGAGACGGCCCGGTGCCTCGTCCGGATCGCTGAAGGCTCTTCCAGCGGGCAAGCGCGATCGCTGGCGGCGGAATCCGCCGGGCCGCATGAGACGGGACCACGGAGCAATGGACGGAGCGAGGACGAGGCGACCGGGGCCGTCGAGGCACCCTACGTCGTGCTCGCCGGCAGGCTCGAGCATCGCGCCATGCCCGATCGCGGCGGCGACGACTGAGCCGGGAGAGCGTCGGACAGCGACCCTGACGGCCCGACGGGCTCAGAACCGGGTGTGGGTGGAAATGGTCGCGTAGAGGCCTGCTTCGCCGAGCGCCCCGGCATCGAACGACACCGCCTGAGACGCGCCGAGCGACGCACTCACCTCCTGGCCCTCGATGAGGGTGCGAAGGACCACGCCGGCGAGCAGGCCATCACTCGCCCGGTCGCCGCGCGCGATCAATTCGAGGCCGACCGAGGTCTCGTCCAGCACCCGCCACCCACCTCTCAGGCTCGCCGCGTAGGCCGAAAAACCGGTCTCGAAGCTCGCGTCGAACTGAAGCCACCCGTCGTCACCGACATTGCGCCAGGTCTCCAGGGCAAGCCGCGCACCGAACCGGCTGCCGGAGACCTCGTTGAGGGGATCGGCGGGCGCAATCGGGTGCTGCGTCCACTGGAGGCCGAGGTAGGCGCTCGCGGTCCATGGGCCGGACGAAGCGCGATAACCGGCCGAGAGGTCGGCGACGACCGGTCGCCCCTCGAAGTCGACATCCTCGACGATAGCCGGCCGGCCGGGCCCCGGCCCGGGCCGCACCACCTCTCTGTCATATTCGTAAGCGCCGGTGCCGAGCATCGCGCGCAAACGCCAGCCGTCCTCGAGTATCGGGCCGGCCGGCGCCCAGGTGAGCCCGCTGTAGCTGAACCAGGACTGCGGGTCGATGTTGCCGCCCGCCCAGAAGGCCCACGAAGGGGGCTCGGGTTCGGTTGCGGCCTCCTCCTCCGGCGGCAGTGACGCAGCGGCTCCGGGGGCGGAAAGCGGTGGCAACGGCTCCGAGCGCACAAGGGAAGAAATATCGAGAGTGGGATCGGCGCCAACCGGTCCCGCATCCGACACCACGGGATGCCGCTCGCCTTCAGCGCATGCTGGAAGACCGGTGGAAAGCACCAGAGTGGCAGCCGCCAACCAACATGCAACGAAGGGATGGTCGGACCGAAGGCATCGGGTGATCGACGCACGCGCGGGCGACCGCCGAGACGGTCCCCCCTCGCCAACCGGCCCATGCGTTACGCCGCAAACCATTACTCACTCGACCAGACCGCACCGACCGCTCCCCGCAGCGGCCGATCGTGAACGCAAAGGCAATGGTCAATTGCCTCCGAGCGAGCATTTGAACTCGGTAATATCGCAAGGTCAATAACGACGTTTCTTCGCCTCGAATATAATCTGCGCGACATTGCGAACTTTCGGGCTCCCGGCGCAGGTCCCGTTGCGGCAGGCCACGTCTCGCGCCACAACGAAGGCACGCCCGACAAGTCGCACCGGCCGGCAGTTGCCACCCGGCGCCATCCGGAGATTGCCGTGTCGCCGTCCTTCGAAAGCTGGCTGCGGCCAACGTCGTCGGGGCTCTACTGCGTGCCCGGCGATTTTTTCATCGACCCGCACCGCCCGGTCGAGCGAGCGATCGTGACGCACGGGCATTCCGACCACGCTCGGCCGGGCCACACCCACGTGCTCGCCACACCCGAAACCGTTGCGATCATGCGCGCGCGGCTCGGGCCGGCGGCCGGTGGGCAACTCGAAGCGCTTTGCGTCGGGGAACGGCGCTCGCATCTCGGGGTCGATATTCGCCTCGCGCCGGCGGGCCACGTGCTCGGCAGCGCGCAGGTGGTGCTCGAATGGCGGGGCATGCGGGCGGTCGTGACCGGCGACTACAAGCGCCACGCAGACCCGACGGCGGCGCCATTCGAGCTGGTGCGATGTCATCTGCTGGTGACCGAGGCGACGTTCGGGCTTCCGGTGTTCCGCCATGAACCCGCCGCGCACGAAATCGGGCGGTTGCTGCGCTCGCTGGCCGCCAATCCCGACCGCGCCCACCTCGTCGGCGCCTATGGGCTCGGCAAGTGCCAACGACTGATCGCCCTGCTTCGGGAGGCCGGTTACGATCGCACGATCTGGCTGCACGGGGCGAGCGAGCGCATGTGCGAACTCTACGAGGCGTTCGGCCTCGCGCTCGGCCCACTCGCGGGCGTGACCAAAGCCGCGGGCGCCTCGTTCGCCGGCGAGATCGTGCTGGCGCCGCCCGGAGCGCTCGCCGACCGCTGGTCGCGCCGGCTCGCGGACCCGGTCACGTGTTTCGCCTCGGGCTGGATGCGGGTGCGGGGGCGGGCGCGCCAGCGGGGCGTCGAACTGCCGCTGGTCATCTCCGATCACGCGGACTGGCCGGAACTGGTGCGCACCATCGCGGAGAGCGAGGCCGAGGAGGTCTGGGTGACGCACGGGCGCGAGGAGGCGCTTTGTCACCAGGCCAGCCTGATGGGGCTCAGGGCACGGGCGCTGGCACTCGTCGGGCGCGGTGAGGAGGACGGCGACGGCGAGGGGGGTGCTCCCGGGCGCGCCGGCGGCGATGACAACGCACCGGTGCCGCCGGAGCCGAACCCATGAGACGCTTTGCGGAGCTTCTCGACCGGCTCGTCTATACGCCGTCGCGCAACGGCAAACTGCGGCTGCTGACCGAATACCTTTCCTCGACACCGGACCCCGACCGGGGGTGGGCACTCGCCGTGCTGACGGATGGTCTCGGCGGCTCGCGGCCGGTTCGGCGGCTGCTCGCCAGCCTGCTCGAAGGACGGGTCGATCCGGTGCTCGTGGCACTCTCGCGGGACTACGTCGGTGATACGGCGGAGACGGTGGCTCTGCTCTGGCCGGAGCCGGAGCGGACAGGCATCGCCCCGAACCTCACCGATGTGGCCATGGCGCTGGCCCGCGCGGAGACGAGCGAACTCGAACGCAGTCTGGCCGGCTGGCTCGACGGCCTCGATGCGACAGGGCGATGGGCGTTGCTCAAGATGCTGACGGGAGCGCTCCGGGTCGGCGTTTCCGCCCGGCTCGCCAAGGTGGCGCTCGCCGAACTCGGCGGGCGGAACGTGACGGACATCGAAGAGGTCTGGCATTGCCTCGAGGCACCATACGGAGCGCTCTTCGATTGGCTCGAGGGGCGCGGCGCGCGTCCCGACGTGACCGATGCGCCCGTGTTCAGGCCGCTCATGCTGGCGCATCCGATCGAGGAGCGTGAACTCGCGAGCCTCGATCCAGCGCACTACCTCATCGAGTGGAAGTGGGATGGTATCCGCGTTCAGCTCGTTTCGCGAGGTGGCACGACGCGTCTCTATTCTCGCTCCGGCGACGAGATCGGCCGGAGCTTTCCGGACGTCGTCGCGCGTTGCCGCGGCGAGGTCGTGCTCGATGGCGAACTGCTCGTGGTGCGCGATGGCGTCGTGGCGCCTTTCAACGACCTGCAGCAGCGGCTCAACCGCAAGACCGTGACCGCGCGTCTCATCGCGCGCTATCCGGCACACCTGCGGCTCTACGACATGCTGATCGAGGGCGAGGAGGACTTGCGCGGGCGGGCGCTCTCGGAACGCCGCGAGCGACTCGAGAGCTGGTTCGAGCGGCACGCTACGCCCGGCATCGACCTTTCCGAGGTCGTCGGCGCCCCGACCCTCGATGCGCTCATGTCGCTCTGGAAGGGCAGCCGCGCGGCCGGCATCGAAGGGTTGATGCTGAAGCGGCGCGGTGGGGCCTACCTGGCCGGCCGTCCCAAGGGCGAGTGGTACAAGCTGAAGCGCGCGCCGCTGACGGCGGACGTCGTGCTGATGTATGCCCAGCGGGGCAGCGGCAAGCGCTCCTCGTTCTATTCGGATTTCACGTTCGGCGCTTGGCGGCAGGGCGCGAATGGCGAGCCCGAGCTGGTCCCGGTCGGCAAGGCCTATTCCGGCTACACTGATGACGAACTCGCGCGACTCGACAAATGGGTCCGCGAACACACGCTCGAGCGCTTCGGACCGGTGCGTTCGGTCGCTCCGGGACTCGTGCTCGAGGTCGCGTTCGATGCCGTGCACCGATCACCACGGCACAAGTCGGGCATCGCGATGCGCTTTCCCCGTATCCATCGGCTGCGGTGGGAGAAGCCGGCCAGCGAAGCCGACCGGATCGAGATGCTGGAAGCCTTGATCGAGGCGGAAACGGGCACGACAGCGCAAGCCGGCGAGACCGGGGCACGGCGTGGGAGGACGCGTGCGAAGCCCTCCAAACCGAATGGGCCGGCAACGGAGTGATGCGACCGAGCGGCAACCCGCGAACGGTGCTCAGCGGTTGCAATCCGGCCACAGCTGGGGCATTCTTTCGAGGCGGGATGGCTCCCCCCTGAAGTCACCTCGCAAAGTCCGTCTCGATGGACTTCTCTCCGGGCTGGACGGGCCGCGCGCGTCATGCGCGCGGCCTTTCGCTTCCTCGGGAGGCCCTACCTATGCCCCCCCCTCGCGATCACCCCGCTCCGCGGGGCAACGGCGATTCCGGCTGGAACTCACGAGGCTTCTGGGATCGCCCGCCGCGCGGCCGCGATCGACTGGCGCGCGCCCGGCTTGGTTTCGCCCGCCAGTTCGCGCACGCGCGCCAAGCACTGCGCCGCCTTCAGGTGCTGAAGGTAGGGCTGCCAGATGCCCGACCAAACCGCTTCGGCGCCTTCGGCGGGTTCCGCCTTGAACGGCAGGATCGCCTGCGAGCCGAGCCAGGCATAGGCAGCCTGCCAGACGCGTGCGGGAACGCGGGCATTGCTCGGACCGCGCAGTTGTTCGATCTGGGGCATCGCCCCGTCGTCGCCGTGCGGCGTCAGCTCGAGGTTGGCAACGGGCCGTCCGTCACGGCGGACCGAGAAGACGCGCACGTTGCCGGAGCGCACTGGGGCGGCGTACTGGTCGAGGCAGTTGCCCATGGCGTCCGCCTCGGCGAGGAAATCCGCCAGGCTGGCGAGGGGAACGAAACTGTAGCCGAGCGCCTCGCCCGGGCGCACCCAAGTGCTGGTGATGCCATTGCCGAGGGCGACGGCGAGTTCGATACGGCGGCGCCATGCGCGCGCCTCGTCATAGGCGCGGCGGATCCCCATCTGGTCGTCGAAGGGGACTTTGATCAAGCATCCCCCGGGGGTCTCTCGGTGCGCACTGAACCAGGCATATGCCGCGAGCAGGGTGAAGGGGGCCGGAAAAAGCCGGCGGAAGGGAAATCGCGTTTGACGGCCGACCCAGCATGCATAGCCCTCGTCGCAGGCCTGGTAGGCATAGGCGATGCGTTCGAGCCAGTGTCCCGCCTCGATCGGAGCCTGCGGAATGGCATTGCCGACGCGGCGCAAGAAATCCTCGCTGTCGGGCAGTTCCGGTATCGGGTTCTGGAAGGCGGCGGCGGGTAGGCGGCGGAGCCAGTAGGGCAGGCCCAGCGCCTCGGCCGCCTCGCGCAGCGATGAGCCGTCCTCGATCATCATGAAGCAGCGTTCGCGCGCTTCCGGCGACGCATAGCCCGTCGCCAGCGCAAAGAGCATGGCAGGGAAGGATTCCGCGAGATCCTCGGCCCGTGAGGAGCAACTGGTCAAGGCCGCGATGTAGCGCCGGTAGGCCGGCCTGAAGCGCGTGATCCGCTCGCTCCGCGCATGGCCGAGGGGCGCGCCCTCGACAATTCGGGTGGCCTCGATCGTCACGCGGTACCTCTTACGCCTACTGCTCGCAACACATGCGTCCACATGACGCGCAGTGATACTAGCGCACTCATTATGGCGAAAGCACGCTATC
The DNA here is from genome assembly GCA_016125495.1 of Hyphomicrobiales bacterium. Taxonomy (NCBI): domain Bacteria; kingdom Pseudomonadati; phylum Pseudomonadota; class Alphaproteobacteria; order Hyphomicrobiales; species Hyphomicrobiales bacterium. The sequence continues at coordinate 71,376 of WGLQ01000003.1, forward strand.
TCTTGCAACTCCGTGAATATCTATACCATAGCCGGCTCGCAAGATCGGCGAAGGGCCGGTGACGTAAACCCATGCCGTGCAAGCGAAACCGAGCGCAATCCAGGATTGACGAGTTGTCGATACAGAATTCATCGCCCGGTCTCGACACTCGCGTCTTGGGTATACTCGAGGTGTCGATATGGCACGGCCGCCTGTAACAGCATTCAACCTGCGCAACAGATTCATGAGAAGGACGAAGCGCTGCCATCGGTCGGACACACGTCGTCGTGTCGGCGCGGGATCCACGCGGCAACGGGACATGCGGCGGCCCGGCGACCGTACCCGCGCTTTCCGCAGCGCGAGCGGTCAACTAGCGGTGGTAGCCGCGACGTCTGGCACGCGAGAAGAGCGCAAAACGGGTGATCGTGAAGAGGATTTTATAACCGGCGAGCACGGTGCCCTTGACGGTGCCCGAAACCTTGGAAACGCCGATCCGGGCACGATAGTCGACCGGAACCTCGAGCGTGCGCAGGCCGCGCTCAGCGGCGCGAATCTGCATCTCCACCGTCCAGCCGTAATTTCGATCCGCCATCCGCAGCCCGTCGAGGGCACCACGGGCGATGGCGCGGAAAGGACCGAGGTCGGTGTGCCGCACCCCCCAGATGAGCCGCATGAGCCAGCAGGCCAGCCGGTTGCCGAAAATCTGCTGGGGCGTGAGGGAGCCCGGCTCCCTGCGACCGAGAGCGCGCGAGCCGATGACGAAATCGGCATCGCCCCGCGCAATCGGATCGACGAGGTCCGCCATGGCCTCGGCATGATCGGCATGATCGCCGTCGATGAAGACGATGATGTCGGCCGTCGCGGTCTCGGCCATGCCTCTGAGGCAGGCGCTGCCGTAGCCACGCGCCGGCTCGAGGACGACCTCGGCCCCGGCCGCGAGCGCAACGTCGCCGGTGCGGTCGCGCGAGCCATTGTCGACGACGACGATGCGATCCACCCAGGCCGGGATGTCCGCAATGACGCGGGCGATCGCCTTTTCCTCGTCGAGGGCCGGGATGATGACGGCAACGGTCCTAGCGAGGCGCATCGAACTCCTTTCGGTCATGGTCGTCGAGCGCCGGGTCAGCACGCCAGCCCGGCATCAGGAGTTCCAGCGCGAGCAGGCACCAGATCGGCATCCAAACCACCCAGACCAGCCATTCGCCGTGGGATGTGAAATCACCGCGCGCCATGAACTGGAACGCGAAATAATAGAGCGGCATGGTAACCGCGAGCGCGGCGACGCCCAGCAAGGGCAGGAACGGCAGGAAGACGATCGCCCAGGTCGCGTACCAGGGAAACTGCGCCGGACTGAGCAACAGAATCGCCAGCGTCAGAAGGGCCGCGCGGCCGAGGAGATCGGCGGGCGAGCGCACCGGATGGCGGGCCGCCGCGAGCGCAGCGATGGCCATCCCGAGGGCCAGGACGCCGCGCGCCAGACGTCCGGGTGTCAGCCAATCGATCCCGAGGGGCTTGGTAATGTAAGCGGCCAGGGCCTCGAGGAGCGGGCTCAGCGCGCTGTTGGTGCGCCAGCGCTCGGCATAGGCAACGAAGCCCGAGGTCTGGTCGAGACCGGCGAGGAGGACCGGGACGGCATAGAGCAGGCAAAGCCCGGCGAGGAGGGCGATGGCCGAGAGGAGGCGAAAGGGCGAGGCGAGCAGAGGGCGAAGAAGGAGCGGGGCCAGGAGGAGGGGCCAGAGCTTGACGCCGACGGCCAGCGCGAGAACGCCCGACGCCAGCACCTCACGGCCGCGCACGGCGAGCAGCAGCGCCCCGAGCAGCAGAGGGAGCAATATGCCTTCCATGTGCGCCGAATTGAACAACTCCTTCAGAACCAACGGGTTGAGCCAGTAGAGCACGGCCCAGAGTGGGGAGCGGCCGAGGGCCGAAAGGAGAGCGATGAGGAGCAGTAACGTGGCGATGTCGGCAAGCAGCAGGAGGGCGCGCCAGCCGAGGAGATCAAACGGAGCGAGACCATAAGCAACCGCGAAGGCGGCTTGGGTCACCGCCGGATAGATGGTGCGAATCTCGGGATGGTTGATGCGCTCGAAGACGGCGCCAGCCTCCCGGGCGAGGCGGTTCCAGAGGGGCCCGGCGTCGGGCGCTTCGGCGTCCTCGGGGGCGACCGAATAGGGGTTGAGGCCGTGCGCCGTCGCGGCTCCATCCCAGAGATAGCGCTGATAATCGTCCTCGAGGATCGGCTCAGTGAAACAGAGGGCGAGGCGCAGCAGGAGGCCGAAGGCGATGCAGGCAGCGAGCAGGCGGCGCTGAGCGGCGCGCCCGAGCGATCCGACGACGCGCGGGAACGTCAGTGCGACCAGCAGATAGCCCGCCCCGACGGCGACCAGGACCCCGACCATCGGGCGGATCGGCATGGAAAGCACGAGGTGGTCGTAACCGAAGAGGTGGCCCCGGGCGAGCAATAGCGCGGTCGCCGCGACGAGCAGCGCACCATATCCGATCCAGCAGAACAGCACGGTTCGGCCCATCCGGGTTGCGCCTTCCTCTCCTTTCGGCGCAAAGCGCACCGGCTGGTCATCCTACGCCTCGACGATGGTCTTGGGTCCGACCTCGCGAGAATGTCATGAGAGCGCCGGGCTGCGATCCTCTCGCACGACATGATCGGCCGACCGAGCGCGCTCGTGCCAGGCAACGAGCATCAGGACCGTCCAGAGGCGATGCTGGTGGTCGGCGCGCCCGCTCTGATGCTCGCGCCAGGCCTTCTCGATCGGGCCTTGCTCGAGGCCAAGCGCGGCGAGCCGGGCCGACGTCAGATGGTCGGCGCCCCACGCGCGGAGCGGTCCGCGCAGCCAGCCGTCGATCGGCACGCCGAAGCCCATCTTGGGGCGCTCGAAGAGGCTTTCCGGCAGGTGCCGGCGCAAGATGCGCCGGAGAAGCCATTTGCCGCGCCCGTCGCGCACCTTCATGGACGCCGGCAGACGCCAGCCGAAGGCTACGACCCGGTGATCGATCAGCGGCACGCGCACCTCGAGCGCGACGGCCATCGAGGCCCGATCGACCTTGGCGAGCACATCGCCCGGCAGATAGCCGACCGTGTCGCGATACTGCATTTCCCCGAGGGCGCCGGGCAAGGACGCGGCGAGGGGATCCGGGATGGGGCCGAGTTCAGCGGTCACAGGTTCTTCGACGTCTGCCAGCAGTATGCCCGGATCGGGCCAGTGCGAGACGTGCCGGCGATAGTGCTCACCCGGCGCACTGTCCAGGAGGTCGGCGACCTTGTGGAGCTTTTCACCCGGCCTGACAGGCAGCATCCGAGCCGGTAGCGCACCGAGCGCCCGATCCCAACTGGCCGGTGACAGCGCCCGGAGCCCGGCCGCCCCAGCGCGGCGGACCGGCGATGGAAGCCGCCCCGCGCGGGCCATCAGCCCCTCGGCCTGGACGTGGCGGTTGTAGCCGGCGAACACTTCATCGCCGCCGTCGCCCGACAGGGCGACGGTGACGTGGCGGCGCGCGAGCCGGGAGACGAGGAACGTCGGGATCTGGGAGCTGTCGGCGAACGGCTGATCGTAGATGACGGGAAGGTCGGGGATGACCGCCTGTGCGTCGGAGGCGCTGACATAGAGTTCGGTATGGTCGGTGCCGAGGTGGCTGGCGACGGCGCGCGCGTGCGGTGCCTCGTCGAAGCCGGCCGCCTCGAAACCGATGGAGAAGGTGCGGACCGGACGGTCGGCCGCGCGCTGCATCAGGGCGACGACGGTCGATGAATCGATGCCGCCCGAAAGGAGAGCCCCGAGAGGAACGTCCGCGACCATGCGGCGACGAACGGCGTCCGCAATGAGCGCTTCACCCGCCTCGATGACCTCGTCCTCGCTGCCAGTCAGCGGGTTGGCCAGAGCTTCGGACGCGACGTCCTCGAGGCGCCAGAAGCGCTCGAGGCGGGGCGCGCCGCCGTCACGGCCGAAGGTCAGGGCCTCACCGGGTCGGAGCTGCCGGATGCCGAGATGGATGGTGTAGGGCGCCGGGACGTAGGCGAACCGCATGTAGAGGGCCATCGCCTCCCGGTCGATCGGCGGCAGCCCGGACGCGATCGCCCGCAGAGCGCCGAGTTCGGATGCAAAGGCCAGTCGACGGCCCGGTTCGTGCCACCAGTAGAGGGGCTTTATGCCGAGGCGGTCACGCACCAGGGTCAATTCACGTCGTCCGCGGTGCCAGTAGGCATAGGCGAACATGCCGATCGAGCGGCGGGCGGCCTCGAGCGGACCATGGCGCTCGCAGGCTTCGAGCAGCGGCTCGGTATCGGAGTGGCCGCGCAGCCGCGGCGCCCCCGCACCGAGGCCGGCCGTGAGTTCATCGGCGTTGTATATCTCGCCGTTGTAGGCGATCGCGCTCGCGCCGCTCTCCGAAAGCATCGGCTGGCTGCCCGCCGGCGAGAGATCGACGATCGAGAGGCGGCGATGGGCGAGCACGAGCCCCGCATCGGCATCGAGCCAGACGCCGCTCTCATCCGGGCCGCGATGGCTGAGGCGTTCGCCCATGGCGGCGCCGGCGCGCGCCAGCGCATCGCCGTCCATCCGGCCGCTCAAGTCGATCAATCCGGCGATGCCGCACATGTCGCTGCCGCTCAGCCTCCCGACCTCGGGGCTTGCCAGGGCGCGCGCGCCGGCATCCTATGGCGCCGCCCGCGGCCGCGCCCCGGGCGATGCCCCACACCCTGCCTTCGCGCCAGGAGCAGACATGGCCGGTCCCGATCGCCTGCTCTACCTCGTCACCGAGGATTGGTACTTCGTCTCGCACCGCCTGCCAATGGCGCGGGCGGCCCGCGATGCCGGCTTCGAGGTGCACGTGGCAACGCGCGTACGCGATCATGGCGAGGCGATCCGCAACGAGGGCTTCCACCTGCATCCGCTGCATTGGAGCCGTGGTAGTCTGTCGCCCGTCGGCAATCTCGTGGCCGTCCGCCGGGTGCGCGCGCTGCTTGCCCGCCTCGGACCGGCGATCCTGCACAACGTGGCGATGAAGCCGGCCCTCATCGGCTCCCTGGCAAGCCTCGGGCGTCCCTCCATCATGGTCGTCAACAGCGTGGCCGGGCTCGGATCGCTCTTTCTTTCGCGCTCCGCCCGGCGCCGGGCGGTGGCTGGCCTCTACCGGCAGGCCGTCCGCCACCTGATGGCTCGGGCCAACACCCGCATCGTGGTCCAGAACCCGGACGACGAGGCCGTCTTCCACGCGCTCGGTGTGCCGGCAGGCCAGGTCGTTCTCATCCCCGGTTCGGGGGTCGATACGGAGCGACTGGTGGCTCTGGCGGAGCCCGAAGGGCCGATCGTTGCGGCATTCGTCGGGCGAATGCTCGAGGACAAGGGCGTGCGTGCCCTCATCACCGCGCAGCGCCTGCTGCGCGAACGCGGGCGAGCCCCGCAACTGCTTCTCGCCGGCAGGCCCGACCCAGAGAACCCGACCTCGATCCCCGAACACGAACTCGCCGCCTGGGACACCGAGCCGGACATCACCTGGCTCGGCCACGTGAACGACATCGCCGGGCTCTGGGCGCGCGCGCACATCGCGCTGCTGCCATCACGGCGCGAGGGGTTGCCCAAGAGCCTGCTCGAGGCGGCGGCCTGCGGACGGGCGATGGTTGCGAGCGATACCACCGGCTGCCGGGAAGTGGCCATCGAGGGTGAGACCGCGCTGACCCATGGCATCGACGATGCCGAGGCCATCGCGCGCGCCATCGAACGGCTGGCGGGCGACGGCGCCCTGAGGGCGAGGCTCGCGGCGAATGCGCGCAAGCTCGCCGAGGAGAGATTTTCGGCGCGCGCGATCGGCGAGCACACGGCGGCGCTCTATGCCAGCCTCCTCGAGCAGCGGCGCCGGGAAAGGCATGCAGAGCGCGCCTAGCTCGAGGACCGCGCCATGTCCGCGAGCGCATCGGGTGTCGTCACTACCGGCTGCCAACCGTCACCGAGGAGCCGTGAGACATCGACCACCAAGGAACCGGCGATGCGCTCGTAGGCGGCGCGCCTGCCAACGAGCGATAGGCCGGCCGAGAGCACCCCGCCCGGAACATCGAGGAGGCCCGCCGCGCGACCTCTCGCGGCGCGCAGGTGAGCAACGATCTCGCCGACCGTCAGCGCGGGGCCCGGATCGGCCACGAGGTAGGTGCGCGAGCGCGCGGCGGGGGTGCGGAGACAAAAAGCGCAGGCGCTCGCCAGATTGTCGACAGCGAGCAGGCTGCGCCGACCCGCGAGGCTGGCGAAGGGGAGGGGCCAGGGCGAACCCGCCAGCGCCAGGAGGCTCGCCATGTTGCCCTTGACGCCAGGCCCATAGACCAGGACCGGGCGAAGGACGCTCGCCTCGGGCAGGGCCGCCAGAAGCAGGCGCTCGCCGAGGAGCTTGGCGCGTCCATAGGCATCGACCGGAGAGGGGCTTACATTCTCGTCCAGAACGCCGCCCGCGACGGGTCCGCACTGGGCGCGCACCGAGGAAACGAAAACGCCCGCGAGCCCGGCCTCGGCAGCGCACCGCGCCAGTTCCCCGACGGCTTCGCCGTTGATCCGGCGGTATCGCTCCTCGGCAATGGCCGCCTCGGCGTGAGCGATGCCGGCGAGGTGGATGAACCCGCAGGTGCCCTCGAGAAGTGCCGGCCAGGCTTTCGCCGCCGCAGGGTCTCCGAGGTCCGGCATCGCGGCGCGCTCGAGGCGTGGGGCAGAATCCTCGCCGACGGCGCTGCCCGATCGCCGCGCCGCCGCCCGAACCCGCCAGCCGGCGGCGAGCATCCAAGCAACGAGATGGCGGCCGACGAACCCGTCGGCCCCGGTGACGAGGACGGGGAGCGTTGGCGCGCCCGCGTCGGCCCCGGCATGGCGAGAACCGGTTCCGCCCTCGCTCATCGGCGCCCACTCCCTTCGAGCAGGCCGAGATAGCCGAGCGTGACGAGGAGAGCGAGCGTGAGCGCGAGAATCTGGACGACGGGGCCCGGCGCGACGACACTGGCGCCGGCGAGCACGGCGAGGAGGAGATTGACCAGCCAGAGGCGCAAGGTGATCTCCGGCACCGTCATGCGGCCGGCGTCGAGGGCGCGCTGGTAAGCGTGATCGCGGTGGGCCTGCCAAACCCGCTTGCCGGCAACGAGGCGGCGCAGCAGCGTGCCCGTCGCGTCGAGGAGATAATAAAGGGGTAGGATGAGGGCCGCGGCGAGGTGGCCGGCAGCGGCAAGCCGCACGAGGAGGTAGGCGATGAGGAAGCCGATGGCCAGGCTGCCGACATCGCCGAGGAAGAGGCGGGCCGGATGGCGGTTGTAGGGAAGGAAACCGAGGAGCCCTCCGGCGAGCGCGAGAGCAATCACGACGGCATCGAGGCTTTCCGCTCCCTCGGCGAACCAGAGCAGGGCCCCGGCAGCGAGCGCGACCGGAACGGCCTCGGCGACGGTAATGCCGTCGATGCCGTCCATGAAGTTGGTGAGGTTGACGAACCAGACCGTACCGAGGATGAGTATGGCCGCTTCGATCAGCCAGGGCAGCCAATCCGGCAACACGCGCACACCCTCACCGAGCGCGAGGAGGAGGGCGAGAGCGCTCGCGCCCTGCACCACGAGGCGCACCAGCACGGGAAGTTCGAGAATGTCGTCGAGGGCACCGAGCACGGCGAGCGCGACGGTCGCGGCAAGCACGAGGAGAAGGGAGCCGAGCCGCTCGCCGAGCAACGACGCGGGCGCCGCCGCAACGAACAATCCGACGACGATGACCACCGCGCCGACGACCGCGATGCCGCCGCCCTGCGGGGTCGGAACCCGGTGGCTCGAGCGGGCGTTCGGTCGCGCCATGGCATAGCGTCGCATGAGGGGAAAAAGCAGCGCCACGAGGCCATAGCTCGCCAGCCCCGACAGCACGAGGATGGATACGGCAGCGAGCGGACCGTGAAACGGGGGTGGCGTCATCGTGGGGTGGTCGTCAACTTGGCTCGCACGGCGGCGACGCCCGACTGGGCGGCGGACGATCCCGAGCCCTCTTTCGCCGCCGGCCCGGTGGCCATGCCAGCCGAAGCGCGGCCCGCGGTAGTGCCCGTCGGCGCATCCGGCAATTCGAGTATGCGGCGCAGCGCGAGACTGACATTGCGCTTGGCAAAGAGACGTTCCGCCTTGGTCCTGCTGGCGCGCGACATCGAGGCCACCAGATCCGGCCGCCTCAGGCAGTAGGCCATTCCGTCGGCGAGGGCCGCGACGTCATTCGGGGCAACGAAGACGCCGTTGACGGGTTCATCGACCAGCACGCGGTGAGCCGGCACATCGGTTGCCACGATCGGCCGCCCGACGGCAAGCGCCTCGACGGCGACTTCGGGCACCTGATCGAGGCGGGCCGGCAGGACGAAGACGTGGGCGCCAGCAAGGGCCTCGAGCGTCGGGGTAGCGGTCGGCACGAGCGAAACGACCTCACCGAGTCCGGGCAGGAGGGAGGGGTCGATGGCGTCGGGCCCCCGCCCCTCGCTCGCCAGCAGCTGCCAGTTCGCCCTGACGCCATGGTCGGAGAGCGCCAGCGCGGCCAGACAGAATTCGCGCAGACCCTGGCTGGCGACCAGCGGACCGGCTGCCAGGAAGGTCATGCCGCCCGAGATCTGCGGCAGTGGACGCGCGGCGATGGCATCGACGTCGACATCGACGCCGCGTCCGATGTGCATCTCGAGCCGTTCGGGGAGCAGGCCCTGTTCCTCGAGCATGTCGGCATCCGGTCCGCGCACGAAGAAGGCCGCGTCGAGACGCGTCAGCCCGGCCGAGAGAAGCCGACGCGCGGTCGCGCGCCGCACCCGCTCGCGAAAACCGGTGGCCTCGAGCGCGATGTCGCCGGGCAGGCTGTCGATGAGGGCGACGATGCGGGGGGTACGGGCCAGCCGGCCGGCAAGTCCGGCAAACAGCGCCCCGGTCGGACCGAGCCCGAGAACGGAGGTGATCCCAGCGGACTTGAAGCGCCGCGAGAGCGCGGCCATGGCGCGGACCTGGGCGGCGGGCTCGAAGCCATCGCCGCGCAAGGCGACCTCGTGCCAATCGATACCGATCGAGGCCAGCCACTGCGCCGTCTCGCCCTGCGGCTCGCCTCCGAATCCGACGGTGACGAGCGCGTCGCGCGACAGTTCCTCGAGCAGCGGGCCGACGAGCGGGCGCACGGCCTCCGGGTCCGGCGCAACGAGGGCGAGGCTGCCCACGGGGCCGACATCGGCGCCGCGTCGCTCGGCTTCAGCTGCCATCGCACCCTCCACCCGACCTCAGTGGACCGTCTCGCCCGGCTGGCGCCACACGACGCCCTCCCCGTCGACCGCTCCGGCGGCGGGTTCGGCGGCGAGCGGACCGTGCGGCTGACCCGCCGGCCGGCGACGCCCGACCTCCTCGAGATGGCGCACCTCCGGCTGATAGTCCTCGACCGCCAGCCGCAATACGTCGTGGATCGCGCGGATATCGTCCTCGGCCATGGCCTCGTCGAGCCGCGCCAGCACCTCGAGAAGCCGCGCTTCGCTCATGAACGGCTCACGGTTGCGGGCGATGAGGGGATGCGAAGTGCCGGTCGTGTTGGCGCCGATCAGCAATTCCTCATAGAGCTTCTCGCCCGGCCGCAGGCCCGTGTAGGTGATGGCGATGTCGCCGTCCCGGTTACGATCGTCCTGCACCTCCAGACCCGAAAGGCGGACCATCGAGCGGGCGAGATCGGCGATCTTGACGGGCGTGCCCATGTCCAGAACGAAGACGTCGCCGCCCTCGCCCATCGCTCCGGCCTGGATGACCAGCGTTGCAGCCTCGGGAATGGACATGAAATAGCGCGTGATCTCCGGGTGCGTGACCGTCACGGGTCCACCTTGCGCGATCTGCTCGCGAAAGAGGCGGACGACCGAGCCGGACGAATCGAGCACGTTGCCGAACCGTACCATGGTGAACACGGTTCGCGCGAGCGGTTCGGTGCCGAGCGCTCCGATGCCCATCTCGCGTGGCACGCGGGCGCTCTCGGCGAAGGCCTGCAGGACCAGTTCGGCCAAGCGCTTGCTGGCCCCCATGATGTTGGTCGGACGCACCGCCTTGTCGGTCGAGATCAGGACGAAGCGCTCGACACCGAGGTCACGCGCGGCATCGGCGACCACGAGCGTGCCGAAGGTGTTGTTGCGCAGACCGGCCACGGCATTGAGTTCGACGATCGGGACGTGCTTGTAGGCGGCGGCGTGGTAGATCGTCTCGACGCCGTGGCGCGAAATCGCGCGTCGCACCGCGACGTCGTCGTTCACGCTCTCCAGCAATGCCACGATCGTGACGTCGCGTGCGGCACGTGCCCGCAGTTCACGCTCGATCTCGTAGAGCGCGACCTCCGAGCGCTCGTAGAGCACCAGACGGCGCGGCGAAAGGTCGACGATCTGGCGCGCCAGCTCCGAGCCGATCGAGCCACCCGCGCCGGTCACCATCACGCACTTTCCGAAGACGTGCCGGCGCATCAATTCGACATCCGGCGGCACAGGATCGCGGCCGAGGAGATCGTCGGCATCGACGGGGCGAAGGTCGGTGACCGAAACCTTGCCGGTCGCGATGTCGGCCATGGCCGGCAGCATCTTGACGAGGACCGGATACTTCTCGAGCCGTCGGATGATGGTGCGGCGCCGACGCTTGGACGCGCCCGGCATGGCAAGGAACACCTCCTGCACGCCGTTGCGCTCGACGAGCTTGGAGAGTTTGAGCGGTCGGTAGACCTTGAGGCCCGCCAGGTTCTGTCCCCAGAGCGAGCGATCCTCGTCGATGAAGCCGATGAGATTGTGTGATTTCGACTGGCGGAGGGCGGCGGCGAGCTGCACGCCGGCTTGACCGGCACCATAGATGATCGCCGTGCGCCGGTCGGGTTCGAAATCGAGCGGCAACGAGGCCACGAGGTCGCTCAGCAGCCAGCCGGCGACCTGGCGGCTGGTCCAGACCAGAACGGCGGAGAAAACCGCGTACATCACGAAGACCGAGCGCGGCAGGACGCCGGGAACAGCCGCGATGACCACGACCAGCGACCATGCCATCACGGCGACGAGCACGGCGAGGAGAATTCGCGCGCTCCCCTTCCAGCCGATGAATCGGGTCACCAGCCGGTAGAGATGGAGATAGCTGAAGATCGCTACCCCGATGGCCGGTGCCGCCAGCAACAGCAGCGCGAATTCGGCGCTCGGCGGGACATAGAACGTCGAGAGGCGCAGTGAGAAGCCGAGCCAGAGGGCAATGCTCAAAAGCAGGAAGTCACTCGTGACGAGGACCGCCCGCTTCCAGAGGCGCGGCATGGCGACAATGCGATGGCGCCAATCCGCGGCGAGCCGCACCTTCTCTCTCATCATCGATGCCCCAACGCTCGGTCACCACAGAGGAGACCGATCCGCGCCATACACCAGCGCGCCGGTACGCCAGAGGCCCTGTGGACAGGGACCCTGCCGGCCGGCGGACGTCGCCCCACAAGCCCGCGCATCCTGGCGACCGGCGCCTCCATGCAGCGCAAGATGCCGCTCGTCCCACCTACTCCGCATACCCACGCACCGCAAGCAACCGATGGGTTCCCCAACGACCGCGACCCGCAGTGGCTCGCCCTGTCCCCGGCAGGATCACCGCCGGGGCACTCTAAGCGCCGGAATCCGGGCCCACAAGGCAAGCTTTCGCGGCAAGCTTTACGACCGGCAAGCGAACCCGGCGCGGCAAACAGTGACCCGCGATCGGTTGCGGCAGTGCATGCTTTCGAGATGGCTTGCAGGCAACCGGCGGATCAAGGCACGATCATGCCGGACGCGGCCATGCCCGCACGGGCCCTCGAGGCGTTCAGGGCAGGTTCATGTTGCCGGGCCCATCCTGGCGTTGTCGTCCATGGACCGTCCGACCGCACGTCCGGGCGGCGCAGGAACGGCGGCGTTCGTTTGAAACGGGGTGTCGTTCGCGAGTCTCGGCTGGCTGGCCAACGCGAAACGGACGAACCCAGTGTAACCACCGCGGCACGGACTCGAGAGAAGCCCCATCATGTCCCTCAGGCTCGCCAGATCGATGCTCTCGGCCATCGCGCTTACGGCCCTCGTCGCCGGAGCGAGCGCCCTGCCGGGTTCCGGGCCGGCACAGGCCAATGCCGGTGCCTGTAAGGCGCAGTGCCAGGCGGCCTATGCGCGATGTTACAATCAGTCCGGCGGCGACCGGCGCAAGTGCGACCAGCAGCTCAACCTCTGCCTGAAGAGCTGCCTCAGGAACAACGCCATCAATTGACCGGAAAAGCTCGGGACCCGCGCCCGAGCCCGCTGGTTTTCCCCTCGAGGCGACGCAAGGGCGGTGGTCGCGACTCGGTCAGGAGCCGTCCTGAGAGCGTTGCGAGAGTGGGGGACGCATTCGCCCCCCATGCACCCAACTTCGCACCCACCGTCGGGGCGCTGCGCAACCGACCCCCTACTGCGCGGGCGAGAACGTCTTCAGATAGGCGATGACGTCGGCGACCTCGTCCGGCTTGGTCAGACGATAGGTCATTTTCGTGCGCCCCGTCGGCGTGCCGCCGCTGGCCGTGATGTGATCGGCGAGGAACTTCTGGGGATCGGGCAGGTAGCCGGCAAGGGTTTCCTCGGTCCAGGTGAGACCGGCGGCGCCGGCCGCCTGGTTGATCGCGGAATACTTGTAGCCTTCGACGGCTCCAGCGGCACGGCCGAACAGGGCGTGCAGGTGCGGGCCGACTCGGTTCTTGCCATCCTCGACCGTGTGGCAAGCGGTGCACTTCTTGAAGACCTTCTCGCCCTTGGCCGCATCGCCCTCGGCGTGGGCACTGGCGCTGGCCAAGGCCGCGGCGGCCATGACTGTGATCACTGCTAAGGTTCTCATATCGCTTCCCTCGTTCACCAGCGGGATCGAGCCCGCACGTTCGGTCCGCTCCTTTGCCGCGCCGTGCGCCCCACGCGCGCCCGGCCGCTGGAACGGCCGGGGCAAACTAGCCTCGCTCGGCACAGCAGGCTACCCCACCGACAGTTCTAGGGGCCATCCAACGACACGCGCGGGGGTGGGGCGGCGCGCGCCATGGGTCGGCTCGCCGCCGGCGTCCGGGCGCTTGCCCGGCATGGCTGGGGGGCAGCTCGCGCCCCGACCCGACCACAGAAGCGTTCGTCAGCTCAACTTCAGGCCGCGACTCCACGGTGGCTCGGCCCCGTAGAGCTTACCGAGGAACTCGATGAAGGCGTTGACCTTGGCCGGCATGAAGTCACGGCACGGATAGACCGCATAGATCGCCATGTTCGACGAGCCCATGTAGTCCGGCAGAATCCGCTTCAGAAGACCGGACTTCAGCTCCTCGGCGACGTCCCAAGTGGCGCGCAGACCGACCCCGTGACCCGCCATCAGCAGTTCGCGCGCCAGCTCGCCGGAGTTGGTCCGCACGTTGCCACGAACCCGCACCGAGACGGGACCGGCCGGTCCATCGAGGCGCCACTGGTCGCTCGAGCCGGACGAAATGCAGTTGTGGTAGTCGAGATCCTGCAGCGACTTGGGCTCACCATGGGCCTTGAGGTAAGAAGGCGCCGCGCAGATGACCCGCTGATTGGGTGCGAGGCGCTTGGCGACCATGGTCGAATCCTTCAGCTCACCGATGCGGATCGCCATGTCGAACCCGTCCCGGATGATGTCGACGAAGCTGTCCGAGAGCTGGATGTCCAGCTCGATCTCGGGGTAGGCCTCGAGGAAGGCCGGCAAATGCGGGGCAAGGTGCAGCCGACTGAAGGAGGTCGGTGCGGTGACCTTGAGCACACCCTTGGGCGAAGTGTTGCGGCGACTGACGAAGTCCTCCGCCTCCTCGACCAGATTGAGGATGTCGACCACCCGCTTGAAGAACCCCTCGCCGGTCTCGGTCAAGGTCAGCTGGCGCGTGGTGCGCTGGAAGAGGCGCGCCCCGAGGCGCTCCTCGAGCAGGCTGATGCGCTTGCTGACGACGGCGGGCGAAAGCTTCATCTCCCGTCCGGCGGCCGACATGTTGCCCGTACGGGCAACGCGTGCAAAAATCTCCAGGTCGGTGATGGCTGTCACGGTCAACCTCTGCACTTTCAAAAAAGTGGATAAGCATCACTTCCATCTTCCATTAGCCGGTTGCTTTTTTGCTTGAAAGTGACGAAGCACGGTCGCGCTGATATAACTATTGTTTCGTCGAGGAAAGGTGGCATTGTTCTGGCTGTAAGTTTGTTTTTTTGAACAACAAACAACAAGACGAACAGCGCCAAGCCAAGAACTCGTATGTTCAATCCAGCGGCCACATGACAACGACTGCCCACAACTACACAGGATTGAATCAGTCAATGTCGACGATAGAACTGCCAACACCTGACAGGACCATCATCGGCCGTCGTGGAACAATCGTTCAAGACTTGATGCGACTCGTCTCACCTGGCAGCGTGATCAGTGATGATGATGGGCGCCGCGCCTTCGAGACAGACGCGTTCACCGCTTACAAGCGCATGCCGTTGGCGGTTGTACTACCGAGGAGCACTGACGAAATATCGCGCGTCCTGGCCTATTGTCACAAGCACGGCATCAAGGTCGTCGCAAGGGGCGCGGGGACGTCGCTCTCCGGTGGGGCGCTGCCGGCAGAAGACGCGGTCGTGGTCGGTGTCTCACGCATGAACCGGGTTCTCGAGGTCAACTACGAAGACCGCACGGCGCGGGTCGAGACCGGCATCACCAATTTGCAGATCTCCGCCGAGGTCGCCGAGCGCGGCTTCTTTTATGCTCCCGATCCATCCAGCCAACTCGCCTGCTCACTGGCCGGAAACATCGCGATGAACTCGGGCGGGGCGCACTGCCTCAAGTACGGGGTGACGACCAACAACCTGCTCGGCGCCAAGATCGTGCTCGTCGATGGCGAGGTGATCGAACTCGGTGGCAACCATCTCGATGCGCCGGGCTACGATCTGCTCGGGCTGTTCGTCGGCTCGGAAGGCCAATTCGGCATCGCGACGGAGGCAACCGTGCGGATCCTGCGTGTCGCCGAGGGAGCGCGACCGATGCTGCTGGGATTCGGGTCGATCAAGGCGGCAAGCGAGTGCGTCTCGGGGATCATCGCCTCGGGCATCCTGCCGGTTGCGATCGAATACATGGACAAACCGGCGATCCACGTCTGCGAGGCGTTCGCCAAGGCCGGCTATCCGCTCGATGCCGAGGCCCTGCTGATCGTCGAGGTCGAAGGCAGCCCGGACGAGATCGAGGCCCTGCTCGAGCGGATCGGTAAGATCGCCGCGGCACACGCGCCGACCACCGTTCGGGTCTCGGGCAGCGCCGAGGAGAGCGCCGCGATCTGGAAGGGGCGCAAGTCGGCGTTCGGGGCGATCGGACGGATCGCCGACTACCTCTGCATGGACGGCACCATTCCGCTCGGTCGGCTTGCCGACGCGCTCGCGGGCATCGGCGAGATCGGAGAGCGGTTCGGGTTCCGCGTCGCCAACATCTTCCACGCCGGCGATGGCAACCTGCACCCGCTCATCCTCTACGACGCCAACACGCCCGGCGAGGTCGAGAAGGCGGAGGCCTGCGGGGCCGAGATCATGAAGCTCTGCGTCGACCTCGGCGGTTGCCTGACCGGCGAGCACGGCGTCGGTATCGAGAAGCGCGATCTGATGCGCTATCAGTATAGCGACACCGATCTCGCGCAGCAGGTGCGCATCAAGGATGCCTTCGATCCGGACTGGCTGCTCAATCCGGCCAAGGTGTTCCCGCTCGATCTCCAGCGCGGGGCGAGGCGCGCATGACGGCGCAGGACGACGAGTCGGGCACCCGAACAAGGAGGCGGGCTTGACGCAGATCATGCGGCCGACCGAAGAGGCCGAGCTCGCGCGCATCATCGCCGACCACGCCCGGCGCGAGGCGGCCATCGAGATCGTCGGCAACGGGAGCAAGCAGGGCATCGGCCGGCCGGTGACCGCGGCGACACAGGTGGTGACACGCAACTTCCGCGGCGTGACCCTCTATGAGCCCTCCGAGATGGTGATCTCGGCGCGCGCCGGCACGCCCCTCTCCACGATCCAGAACGAACTCGACAAGCACAATCAGCGCCTCGCCGCCGAACCGCTCGATCTCGGTCCGATGCTCGGCAACCCCGAGGGGGCAGCGACGATCGGTGGTGTGGTCATGGCGAACCTCTCGGGATCACGGCGGATATTGGCCGGGGCGGTGCGCGACCAGGTGCTGGGTCTCAGGGCGATCAACGGGCGCGGCGAGATCTTCAAGACCGGCGGCCGGGTCATGAAGAACGTGACCGGTTACGACCTCTGCCGCGGTCTTTCGGGATCATGGGGGACACTCGCGGTGCTGACCGAGGTGACCCTCAAGGTCCTGCCCAACACGGAGGAAACGCGCACACTGCTCGTGCTCGATCAGCCGGACGAATTGGCCGTCGAACTCATGTGCGCGGCCATGGGAACCCCGTTCGAGGTGTCCGGCGCGCTGCATCTCGATGAAACCCTCGCCGGCCGGCTCGCCGCGCTCGACCTCATCGAGAAGGGCCGACCGACGACGGCCCTCAGGATCGAGAATGCCTCACCCGCCGTCGCCTATCGGATCGCTCAGCTCTCGGCGCGTTTTCGGCCGCACGGCCAGGTCGTCGAACTCGACCACGCGGCCTCGATCCGCTTCTGGCGCGCCATCCAGCGGCTGCAATTCCTGGTCGGCACGACGGGGCCGGTCTGGCGGATCTCGACGGCACCGAGCCGGGCAACGGAGGTCGTGCGCGCGATCCGGGGCTATAGTGAACTCAACGTCGCCTACGACTGGTCGGGCGGGCTCATCTGGATCGAAACGCCGGCTTCGGCCGATGCCGGAGCAGCCGACATCCGAAGGGTCGTGGCCACGCTCGGCGGGCATGGCACGCTCATCCGGGCTAGCGAAACGGTACGGGCTGGCGTCGAATGCTTCCAGCCGCTCGAGCCGGGCGTCATGTCACTGTCGCGCCGCCTCAAGAAGTCGTTCGATCCCGCCGGCATCCTCAATCCAGGGCGCATGTATGTCGAACTGTAAGTTGCCGCCCCCCCGTCCCTTTCTCCTGCCACCGTCATTCCTCGCCGAGCGAGGGCGCAGGGGCGGGCCGCCCGGAGTCCCTTGATCCATGCAGACCAATTTCACTTCCGAGCAGCTCGCCAGCCCACGCATCGCGGAGGCCGATAAGATCCTTCGCAAGTGCGTGCACTGCGGCCTCTGCACGGCAACGTGCTCGACCTATGTCCTGCTGGGCGACGAACGCGACAGTCCGCGCGGGCGAATTTATCTCATCAAGGACATGCTGGAAGAGGCCCGCCAGCCGAGCGCGACGGTGCAGAGGCACGTCGACCGCTGCCTGTCGTGCCTTTCCTGCATGACGACCTGCCCGAGCGGCGTCGACTATATGCACCTCGTCGATCTCGCGCGGGCCGAGATTCACGAGGCCGGCACTCGCAGCGTCCGTGACCGGTTCATGCGGTCGTTGCTGGCGGGGCTGGTGCCCTACCCGGCTCGGCTGAGGCTCGCTTTGCTCGGCGGCTCGCTCGCCAAGCCGCTGAAGCCGCTGCTGGAACGGCTCGGGCTCAAGGAACTGGCGGCAATGCTGATGCTGGCGCCATCGCTGACGGCGCTGATGCCGCGCTTTCGGCGTCAGCCAAACGCCGTGATCGCCGAAAAGCGGGGGCGCGTCGCGCTGCTCAAGGGGTGCGCGCAGAAGGTCCTGCGCCCGGAGATCAACGCGGCGACCGAACGCCTCCTCGCGCGGATCGGAATGGAGGTGGTCTCGCCACCGGCCGTCGGTTGCTGCGGAGCGCTGGTCCATCACATGGGCCGCGAACGCGAGGCGCAGCAACAGGCGGCACGCAACGTCGAGGCCTGGGCGAAGGCCGATGCCGAAACCCCGCTGACGGCGATCGTCATCAACGCCTCTGGCTGCGGCACGACCGTCAAGGACTACGGCCATCTCCTCTCGCGTTACGACGACGGCAGCCATGCGGATTGGGCGAAATATGCCGCCTCCATCACGAAGGACGTCACGGAGATTCTGGCGGCGCACGACCTCGGCGCGCCACTGCGCTGGTCGTCGCTGCGCGTTGCCTATCATTCGGCCTGCTCGATGCAGCATGGCCAACGCATCACCGATCAGCCGCGCGCCCTGCTGAAGCGGGCGGGCTTCGCGCTCGTCGAAATCGCGGAGGGCCACATCTGCTGCGGCTCGGCCGGGGTCTACAATATCCTCCAGCCCGACATCGCGCGCGATCTGCGCGACCGCAAGCTGGCCAACATCGACCGCGTGCGCCCCGACATCATCGCGACTGGCAACCTCGGCTGCATCACACAGCTCCAGTCGGGCACGGATATTCCGGTGGTGCACACTGTCGAGCTGATCGACTGGGCCTTCGGCGGGCCGTGTCCAAGGGGGCTCGAGCACCTCAAGGACCGCGTTGTCGACGTGCCCGAGGCGGCAAGCCTGCCGTCGATGCCCGCCGCCTGAGGCGGGCGGGTCTCAGGAGCGTCGCTCGGCGGCCGCGACGATGGGCCGGCGTGCCTCGGCATAGGCACGGCGTGCGGGAACGGCAACGAGTTCGCCTTCCGGCCAACGCAACGCCGTGAGCGCGCCGCCGAAGCAGCAGGCGGTGTCGAGGCAGAGCGTGCCGTTGAGCCATTCGGCGGCGAGCACGGGGGTGTGGCCGTAAACGATCCTCGGATGGCCGGTATACTCCAGCGCCCAGTTCCGCCGCACCGGCAAACCGAATTCGTCCTTCTCTCCCGTGGTGTCGCCGTAAAGGCAGTAGGCGCGCACCGCGCGGCCCTGCCCGCCGACCATGTCGCCGCGAAGGCCGGCGTGCGCCACGACCAGTTCGCCGCCGGCGAGCCAGAGATGGAGCGGCAGGCCCTCGATGAAGGCACGCACCTGGGGGCGAAAGTCGGCCGGCTCGTGCTCGAGCTGCTCGACGCTGGTCTCGAGGCCATGGGCGAGCTTGACATCACGGCCGGCGAGCCAGCGGGAGAGCTTGTCATCGTGGTTGCCGGGAACGGCGAGCGCGGAACCGGTCTCGACCATGGCCATGGCGATGCGCAGGACGTCCGGCGTTCGCGGGCCGCGGTCGACGAGGTCGCCGACGAAGACGGCGGTGCGACCAGGGGGTGGCTCGATGGCGGGGGTGCGCCAGCCGCCGGGTTCCTCGCGCCACGTCACGCGGTAGCCCAGCCGGGCGAGCAATTCCTCGAGTTCGTCGGCGCAGCCATGGACGTCGCCGATGATGTCGAAGGGACCACCGCGATCGCGCAGGTCCACCGGATTGGCGGTGCGGCGAATAACCGCTCCCTCGATCGCAGCCCCGCCGACGAGGTGATGAATGTCCGATTCCGCAAGCCGATCGAGCGCGGTGTGAGTGCTCGCGCGGCGACGCCGCTCGCGCTCGTCCTGGTAGAGGAGGATGGCGGAAACCGGGGCATGGCGCGCCCGGGCGGTCGCGATCAGCCGCTCGCAGACGGCGGTCGGGAGATTGGTTGCATCGACCGCTCCGAGGAGGCGGGTCTCGAGGCGCCGTTCGAGCGCGGCGATCAACTCTGAGGCGGCCGTCGCGTCCGGCCCCGCGGGCAACAGCGCGGACGAAAAATGCCGGCGCGCGAAATCGCTGCCGCTCTTCAGCGCCCAGCCGGAGATGAGGACGAGGGAATGGGTCGGCAGCTCTATCGCCATAGGTCTTCCTGAAGGCGGCGCCACCGTCGCGAGGACACTCGATCGCCTGCTACCGGAACGGGGCCGGCTGAAGCGGCGATCGCTCTCACGCGCCGGCCTTGCGCGGCCGCGGCGTCGGCATGGAGGGGACGCTCGTCAACCGGGCCACCTCATAGACCTCCATGATGCGGCGACCACGATGGGGTCCGTCGGTGACGAAAACCCATTTACCCTCGGTGAAACTGTCACTGATCTTGGTGCCCTTGACGGTGATCCAGTGGCCATCACGGCCGTGGTGGATCGCGAGAATGTAGGCCTTCCAGGCGCTGCGCGGGCGCTGCATCCAAGACCAGACAGTCGGGCGCTCGCGCGGCTCCAGTTCCATATGGTTCTCGGTTTCGCGGATGCCATAGCCGAAGACCTCGAGGGCGGCGCGCAATTCGTCCGTGGTCGTACCCTCGATCACCTCCTCGGCATCACCGAGTTCGGACCGGTAGGCACGGATTGCCTCCTCGATGCGGGAGATCGAGAAGCCGGTTATCGCGGAGACGACATAAGGTCCGCAATAGGCGATGCGCCCCGTGTCGTTCTTGGCATCGATGCGGCTCGAGGTGAGATAGTGGCGCATGGTCGGCCCGGACGGATATGGTTGAATTTCATCCTAGCGGAATTCGCAGCCGACGAGGTTAACGCGGTTCGGCCGAGCGCGCCAGCCTGCAATCGCGGGCTCGTGATGACCTCGAGGTCTGGTTGCGCGCGATGGTTCCCCCCATTTCTGGTATACTGGAGGTCGTTCCGGCCGGGAGAGACGGCGGGGCAGAGAGACGAAGGAGAGCTTCGAGATGATCACAGCGCTCAAGCGCGGCTGGCCGCTCGCCGCCGCAGCCATCGCCATAGCAATGTCGGGGCCGGCAACCGCCGGGCCGCTCGCGGGGCTGGCGAGCGGAACCTTTGCGCAAGCCGGCATCGACGTGGCGCAGGCCGAACCCGCCGGTGCGTACCGCACCTCCAAGCACAGCCGCCGGAGACACGCGAGCCGCTATCACGATCCGGCATATCGCAGCGGATCGATTGCCATATACGAGACGCCCACATTCGGGCTCTACTTCGGCGAGCAGGCCTACGGGCCGAATGGCTGCCGTTATCCCTATTCGGGCTACATGATCGACCAGCCCTGCTGGGCGCAGAAGGCCTTCGCCCCGCCACGCTACCGTTGAGACGTGGCGGCGCAGGCCGGGGCGGGCCAGGCGGGCCCGCCCGCTCACGGTCCGTCTATTCGGCCGCGACTGGCTGCGCCACGCGCTCGATGCGTGCCGCACAATACTTGAACTCCGGGATCTTCCCGTACGGGTCGAGCTGCGGATTGGTGAGGATGTTGGCGGCCGCCTCCACGTAGGCGAACGGGATGAAAATCATATCCTCCTGAATGGCCTCGTCGGCGCGTACGGCGAGCACGATCGCGCCGCGCCGCGTCGCCACCTTCACCTCGTCCCCGGCGGCGATGCCGAGACGGCGCATGGTGACGGGATTGAGGCTCGCGGTCGGCGACGGCTCCAGGGCATCGAGCGTCGCGGCGCGGCGCGTCATGGCGCCAGT
The DNA here is from genome assembly GCA_016125495.1 of Hyphomicrobiales bacterium. NCBI lineage: Bacteria > Pseudomonadati > Pseudomonadota > Alphaproteobacteria > Hyphomicrobiales > Hyphomicrobiales bacterium. Next base: position 92,600 of record WGLQ01000003.1, read on the forward strand.
ATGCCAATGCTCGAGCTGGCGACCCGTCGTCAGGATGAACGGATACTCCGCATCGGCGAGTTCGGCGGGCGATGTGACGCGCGCGGGGGTGAATTTGGCCCGCCCCTCGGCGCGCGGGAAGCCGTTGCCGAACACCACCGGTTGGCCCGGATCCTCGGGTGAGAGCGATGGATATGTGACGACGTTCTCGGCCTCGAGGCGATCCCAGGTGATGTTGTTCAGCGACTTCATGGAACGCTTCATCTCCGCGAACACCTCACGCGGATGGGTGTAGTTCCAGCCGAGGCCGACCCGCTTGGCGAGATCGACCGTGATCGCCCAGTCCTCACGCGCCTCGCCGGGAGCCGCGAGTGCCTTGCGGCCCATCTGCACCTGCCGGTTGGTGTTGGTGACCGTGCCGGTCTTTTCCGGCCATGCGGCGGCAGGCAGGACGACGTCGGCGTACATCGCGGTCTCGGTGAGGAAAATATCCTGGACGACGAGATGACGCAATTTGGCGAGGCCCTCGCGGGCGTGCGTGGCGTCGGGGTCGGACATCGCCGGGTTCTCACCCAGGATGTACATGCCCTTGATCTCCTCGCGGTACATCGCATCGACGATCTCGACCACGGTCAACCCGGGCTTGGGGTCGATCTCGGTTCCGCCCCAGATGTCCTTGAACAGATCGCGCACCGGCCCGCTCGCGACGGGCTGGTAGTCCGGAAGCACCATGGGGATGAGGCCGGCGTCGGAGGCGCCCTGCACGTTGTTCTGGCCGCGCAGCGGGTGGAGGCCCGAGCCCGGCCGCCCGACGTGGCCGCAGAGCAGCGCAAGCGCGATGAGGCAGCGCGAGTTGTCGGTGCCGTGGATGTGCTGGCTGATGCCCATGCCCCAGAAGATCATGCCGGCGCGGGCGGTCGCGAACTCGCGGGCCACAGTGCGCAACATCTCGGCATCGATGCCGCAGATGTCCGCCATCTTCTCGGGAGGATAATCGAGGATGTGCTCGCGGAACGCCTCGAAGCCCTCGGTGAAGGCGTCGATGTACTGGCGATCGTAGAGCCCTTCCGTCACGATCACGTTCATGATCGCGTTGAGCATGGCGACATCGCCGGCGGGGCGGAACTGCAGCATGTGCGTGGCGTGGCGCTTCAGGCCCTGACCGCGCGGATCCATGACGATCAGTTTTCCGCCGCGCTTGACGAACTGCTTGAAGTAGGTCGCCGCGACCGGGTGGTTCTCGGTCGGGTTGGCGCCGATGACGATGGCGACGTCCGCGTTCTCGATCTCGTTGAAGGTGGCGGTCACGGCACCGGAGCCGACGTTCTCCATGAGGGCGGCGACCGACGAGGCGTGGCAGAGCCGGGTACAGTGGTCGACGTTGTTGTGACCGAAGCCCTGGCGGATGAATTTCTGGAAGAGGTAAGCCTCCTCGTTCGAGCATTTCGCGGAGCCAAAGCCCGCGACCGCCTTGCCACCGTGCTTTTCGCGCAGTTCGACGAGGCCTCGAGCCGCGAAGTCGAGCGCCTCCTCCCACGTCGCCTCGCGGAAGTGGGTGAGCGGATTGGCCGGGTCCATGTTGAGACCCTTGGGTGCCCCGAGCTTGCGAATGAGCGGCTTGGTCAGTCGCTCCGGGCTCGCGACATAATCGAAGCCGAAGCGGCCCTTGACGCAGAGCCGGTTCTCGTTGGACGGCCCCGGGGCGCCATCGACCCAGGCGATTTTGTCATCCTTGATCTTCAGCGTGATCTGGCAGCCGACGCCGCAATAGGGGCAGACCGAGCGCACCTCGCGATCGGCGAGGCGGGCGCCGACCTGCGTTTTCTCCTCCACGATCGACTTAGGCATGAGCGCGCCCGTCGGGCAGGCCTGCACGCACTCGCCGCAGGCTACGCACGTCGAAGCCCCCATCGGGTTGTCGAAGTCGAACACGACTTTCGATCCGTGCCCGCGATAAGCCATGCCGATCACGTCATTCACCTGCACCTCGCGACAGGCACGAACGCAGAGCGTGCAGTTGATGCAGGCGTCGAGATTGACAGCCATCGCGGGATGGGAAAGGTCGGGCTCGTCGTCCGCCGGGCGATCGCCCGCCCTCGCGCCGCGATCGTCACGGGGCTCGAAGCGCGAGTGCGTCACGTTCTGGGCGTCCGCCCAGTGCCAGAAGGGCGAGACGCGGTCGTGCGCGTCAGCACGGGCCGGCTGGTCGGCCATGAGCAGTTCGATGACCATGCGCCGCGCGGTCTCGGCCCGCTCCGTGGCCGTCTTGACCACCATGCCGGCGGCAGGCTTCCTGATGCAGGAGGCCGCGAGCACCCGCTCGCCCTCGATCTCGACCATGCAGGCCCGGCAATTGCCGTCCGCCCGATAGCCGGGAGCGTCCTTCCAGCAGAGATGCGGGATATCGGTGCCCTGGCGCTTGGCGACCTGCCAGATGGTCTCGCCGGGCGCCGCCTCGACCTGCCGGCCGTCGAGCGTGAACTTGATGCTGTCGGTCATTTTCGTTCCTCCGGCAGTGTCAGCCGCTGGGTTGGGTCTGATCGTAGGACGGTCCCTCGGCGGATTGAATTCCCACCGGCCGGCCGTCGAGGCGTTTCTCGAGCGCGATCTCATAGGGGCGAAAACCGAGCCGCTCGTAGAGGCGGATCGCCGGCCGGTTGCCGACGAGCGCGATGATCTGAAGCTGCGAGACGCCTTGCGCCGCAAGCCAGCGCTCGGCCTCCGCGATGAGCGCGGAACCGATCCCGCGCCCGCGGTGGCTCTCGCGAACGGTCACTTCCGCTATGAACCCGTAGTGGCGGTCGTAGTCCGTGAGATAGGCGTCACCCGGATCGACCACGGCGAAGGCGCACGAGCCGACCACCTCGCCCCTGACCTCGGCGACGATGAAGCGCCCATCCCGTTCGTCGGCATAGGAAAAGCCGACATCCACCATGGCATCGGCGACGAACGGCGAACGGTCGCGGTTGTGATGAAAGCGGCCCTCCCAGGCGTTCGCCTCGAGCGCAAGCACGGCGAGCGCCGCCCGGTCCCCGGGTCGCGCGTCACGGATCGCGATGTCGGCCGCAGCGCTCGTCATCGTCTCAGCTCACCTCCTCGGGGAAGTGGCGGATGACGGAGCGGATCGGATTCGGCGCCGCCTGACCGAGGCCGCAGATCGAAGCGTCCGCCATGGTTCGGCAGAGTTCCTCGAGCAGCGGCGCGTCCCAGGTCTTCTTCTCCATGAGCTTGACCGCCTTCTCGCAACCGTTGCGGCAGGGCGTGCACTGTCCGCAGCTCTCGTCCTCGAAGAACTCGAGGAGGTTGAGGGCCGCGCGCGCCATGCTGTCCTGGTCCGAAAGGACGACGACGGCGTGCGAGCCGACGAAGCAGCCGAGTTCGGCGAGCTTGCCGCCGAAGTCGAGCGGAACATCACCGAGCGAGGCCGGCAGGATGCCGCCCGAGGCGCCGCCCGGCAGGTAGCCCTTGAAGGCGTGGCCATCCGCCATGCCGCCGCAGCGTGCGATGAGATCACGAACCGTGGAACCGGCGGGCGCGACGACGACGCCAGGATTTTTCACCCGCCCCGAGACCGAATAGGAGCGAAACCCCTTCGATCCGTTGACGCCCTGGCTGGCGAACCACTCCGCGCCCTTCTCCACGATGTCGCGGATCCAGAAAAGCGTTTCGACGTTGTGGTTCAGCGTCGGGCAACCGAAGAGGCCGACCTCGGCGATGTAGGGCGGGCGGTGACGCGGCAGGCCACGCTTGCCCTCGATGCTCTCGATCATCGCGGATTCTTCGCCGCAGATGTAGGCCCCGGCACCGCGCCTGACGACGAGGAAGCCCGGCGCCGCCAGCCCTGCCGCCTCGAGCGCCGCGATCTCGTGATGGAGGATTTCGAGGACGGCCGGGTATTCGTCGCGCATGTAGATGTAGCAGCGTTCGGCTTCGACGGCCCAGGCGGCAATGAGAGCGCCCTCGAGGAAGCGGTGTGGATCGCGCTCCAGCCAATGGCGGTCCTTGAAGGTGCCGGGCTCGCCCTCGTCGCCGTTGACGGTCATCAGACGCGGGCCGGGATAGCCGCGCACGAAGCCCCATTTCGTTCCGGCCGGAAATCCGGCGCCACCGAGACCGCGCAGGCCCGCGTCCTTCAGGATGGCGATCAATTGCTCGGGCGTCCTCTCGCCGGAGCGGCACTTGGCGAGCAGGTCATAGCCGCCCGCCGAGCGATAGGTCTCGAGCCCCGTGTGGGAGGGCATCACCGGGTGACGCTCACCGGAGGCAACGACGGCCATCACGGTTTCGGGAGTTGCATGATCGACGTGACGGTGGCCGACCTCGCAGACCGGCGCCGTGTCACAGCGCCCCATACACGGCGCGCGCACGACACGCACCTCGGCGGGGTCGACGCCAGCCTCGAGGGCAGCGCGCAGTGCCTCGGCGCCGGCGAGATTGCAGGAGAGGGAATCGCAGACCCGGATGGTGGTCGCAGGCGGCGGCGTCTCATCCTCGAGCACGACGTCGAAGTGGGCATAGAACGTCGCCACCTCGAACACCTCGGCCTGCGGAAGACGCATCTCGGCGGCGAGCGCATGGAGATGGCGGGCCGCGATATGCCCGTAGCGATCCTGGATCAGATGCAGGTGCTCGATCAAGAGATCGCGATCACGCGGGCGTTCGCCAAGCAGAGCGGTGACCTCGTCGCGGGCTACGGGATCGATCACGCGCCCCTTGGGGTGCGGTCTGGCGCGGCGCCCACGTCCGCGCATCCTGTCGATGTAGTTCATGGGTCCAGCCTCCGCTGTCGGCAAGCATTTGCCGTGACCTGCGCAGCGGACCACCCAAGGGACCGGACGCGGTCGGATTCGCCGGCACAATGGTGCAGAGGCGAACGAGCGGCAAGACGCATCCGCTTATCGCATGATAATTACCGGTTATCGCGCGGCGTCTCGCGGCAGCTAACTCGGCATCGCCTCGAGCAGCCGCGCGTCGAGATCGAGGCGCTTGCCGAGACGCCAGAGGGCGTCGATTCGCGGGGACGGGACCTCGGTAGCGTGGCGCACGAGCCCGACGCGCTGGCGCACCTGGGGACGGATGAGCCTTTTCAGCACGACCCCCCCGAGCGATCCCAACAGGGTCAAGTGGTTTCGCGCGACGATGCTGAAGAGGCCGGCGTGGCGGACGTGGCCGAGAAGCGTGACCACGGAATTCGATTGGACGATGGGAGCCGGAGCAATGCCGACACGGGCGAAGATGCCGTCGATGATGCGCCGGTTCTGCATGTCCGGTGTCAGCAGGCAGAGGGGGAGGCGCTCGAGGTCGCGCCAGGCAACGACCTCCGGAAGATCGACGACCGCCGCCTGGGGAGCCAGCAGAGCGAATTCCTCATGATAGAGTCCGAGCATGTCCACATTCTGAAGTGGCTCGTTGTCGAGATAGGTGAGACCGGCGTCGAGGGCGAGGTTGTCGAGGCCACGCTGGATCTCGATGGAACTCAGCGAGGAGACGACGAGGCGCAGGCCGGGGTGCTCGGCAAGGAGTGGGGCGGTCAGCAGCGGCAGAACCGACAGCGCGGAGGGTATCACGCCGATCGCGATGCTCCCGACCAGTTCGCCGCGCAGCTCGGAGGCCTCGTCGAGAAGCGCGTCGGCCTGGGTGACGATCCGTTTGGCCCAGGCGAGAATGCGCTCGCCCTCAGGAGTGAGACCGCCGTAGCTGTTGCCGCGCCGGATGAGCGGGACGCCCAGTTCCTCCTCGAGGCGCCGGATCTGAGCGGAGAGGGCGGGCTGGGAGATGTTGCAGCTCTCGGCGGCCCGCGAGAAGTGCTGCTCGCGGACGAGAGCGATCAGGTAGCGGAGCTGGCGGACGTCCATGGTTCGAGCGGGTCCCTCGGTGGCATCGACGGAGACGGTTCCGGCTCCCGACCAGGGATCACGTCGCCTCTTTCATCTCCGGCGGCCAGAAATTCGCGATGTCGAGCGTGATGCCCGGCGGATCGAGCACGAGTTCACCCTGGCGGATGATACGGGATTGCGCGACGTCGCGGCCGGTGCGCCGGTGGTGCGTGACGACCCGCTCGCCGGGATCGACGATGAGATAGTGCGCGATGCTCGCGACCTCGAAATATCCGGCGAGCTTGCGGCCCCGTCGACGCTGCTGGTCGAGGGCGAGAGCACCTCGACGACCAGCAATGGTGCGGTCAATTCCACTGCATCGTCCGGAGTGAGGCCGCGCGCTTCGAGGGCGCAATCCGGCTCGAACGCCGTTTCCACGTCAACCCGCACCGTCATGCCCTCGGGGTAGACCTGATAGCCGCTCAGCCCGGCAGCCGCGAGCGCCTGTCGCAGCACAAGGGCCACCTCCAATTTCGTGCGCGCATGTAGGACTCGCTCCCGCAACTTCTCGACGATCTCCCCGGCGATGAGCTCGAAGCGGCCCCTCGGCTGGGCTTGCGCCCAGTCGAGGAACTCGTCGACCGTCATCCGTCTGTTGGCGACGTTCACCGGAGCCATCCTAACGCGCCGGGCACGCTGTCAGCGTGCACCGGCGTTGCGCCTCAAAAGACCACGACGCTGCGGATGCTCTCGCCCGCGTGCATCAGGTCGAAGCCCTTGTTGATCTCGTCGAGCGAGAGTGTGTGGGTGATCATGGGGTCGATCTCGATCTTGCCCTCCATGTACCAGTCGACGATACGCGGCACGTCGGTGCGCCCGCGCGCCCCGCCGAAGGCCGTTCCTTTCCAGACGCGTCCGGTGACGAGCTGGAACGGCCGCGTCGCGATCTCGGCGCCCGCTGGCGCGACGCCGATGACGATCGACTGGCCCCAGCCGCGATGGCTCGCCTCGAGTGCCGCGCGCATGACCTGGACATTGCCGGTGCAGTCGAAGGTGTAGTCGGCGCCACCGATCTGATCGGCCCCGCGCTTCGTGAGGTTGACGAGATAGGGCACCAGATCGCCTTCGACCTCCTTGGGGTTGACGAAGTGCGTCATGCCGAAGCGCTCGCCCCACTCCTTCTTGGCCGGGTTGAGATCGACGCCGATGATCATGTCGGCGCCAGCGAGCCGGAGGCCCTGGATGACATTGAGGCCGATGCCACCGAGGCCGAAGACGATGGCCGTCGCGCCCGCCTCGACCTTGGCGGTGTTGATCACCGCGCCGATGCCCGTCGTCACGCCGCAGCCGATGTAGCAGATCTTGTCGAAGGGCGCGTCCTCGCGAACCTTGGCGAGCGCGATCTCCGGCAACACCGTGAAGTTCGAGAAGGTCGAGCAGCCCATGTAGTGGTGGACGTGGTCACCGCCGATGGAAAAGCGGCTCGTCCCGTCCGGCATGAGGCCCTTGCCCTGGGTGGCGCGGATGGCGGTGCAGAGATTGGTCTTGCGCGAGAGGCACGACGGGCATTCCCGGCACTCGGGCGTATAGAGCGGGATGACGTGGTCGCCTTTCTTGAGGCTCTTGACGCCAGGGCCGACGTCGACAACCACGCCCGCGCCCTCGTGGCCGAGGATCGAGGGAAAGATGCCTTCGGGGTCGGCGCCCGAGAGCGTGAACTCGTCGGTGTGACAGATGCCGGTCGCCTTGACCTCGACCAGGACCTCGCCGGCGCGCGGGCCCTCGAGATCGACGGTCGTCACCTCGAGCGGCTTGCCGGCGGCGACCGCAACGGCGGCGCGTGTCTTCATGGTTCAACCCTCCCCGGATTCGTTCTGGCCTCGACGACGGGTAACGGCCGCGATTGGCCGCTCCGCTTGCCGCATGGTGGCGCAAGGAAGCGCCGGTTGGAAGCCCTGGCCGCTTCGCGCGAGACCGTCAAGTCGAGCCAACGTGCCTTACCGGCCGAGCCGCAGGCCCGGCCGCAAGAAGGGCAAAAAGCAAATGGGCAGCGGTCCGACCGCTGCCCACGTTCACTTCTCGATCCATGACCGGCGCGTCACCCTCGGGCGGCGCGTCGACCCGCATCGCAAGCGCTACTGCGTGTTCTCGCGCTGTTGACGCTGACGTTGATCAGGAATGCCGATGACAGCCTGGCCGGTGTCCGGGTTCACCATGATCACGCCGCCCAGCGGGCCGAAGCCCTGGGGCAGACGCGGCTTGTTGGCCGTGGTCGGGGGCGCACGCAGGCCCCAGACACGCACGTTCGGGGCATCGCCGCCGCGCCTTGCCGGGCTCATGCGCAGCACGATCCTCTCGATGTGGATGCGCGGATCGACATCGATCAGGTCGGTCTGGTTCGGGGCATCGATGGTGCCCCGGAAACCGAACGACTTGTTGCGACCGTTGCCGTAGACGACCGTGATCCGCTCGATCTCGACGGGGGCCTTGGTGATCTGGAGCACCAGACCGTGGAAGGTGCCCATTCCGCGGCCGAGGGTGATCGTGCGATCGGAGCGTCCGCCAGACACGACCACCGTGCTCAGGGCCGTATAGGCCGGCCCAAGCTCGGGAAGCGTGTCGACACGCGGCGGCTGCGTGGGCTGCTGGCGCGCCGCCCTCGCCCAGATCTCGACCTCGCCGCGGCCGCCACGGCGCCGCGCCTGCTCATAGACCAGCTCGATGCTGGCGATGAACCGGCCACCGGCGCGCCCGGTCGTCAATGGCAGGATCTCGGTCTGATCGCCCGGGCCATAGAAGCCGCGTGCGGGCAGATCGTCCTTGTCGCCATTGCCATAGGTCACCGTCGCACGCGCGATGCGCAGGGGTGCCCCCTTGATGCGCAGCAGCACATCGGAGAAGGCGCCCTCGCGACGGCCGACGCGAAGGACGTCGCGATCGCGACCACCATCGACTTCGGCGCTGCCGAGTTGCTCCCAATCCCGCCCGAGCGGTTCGAAGTCGACGCGACGTGCGCGTGCCTCCTCACCCCAAAGCTCGATCTCTGGCGTGCGGCGCCCGTCGGGATCGACACGGTAGGCGATCTCGATGCGGTCGATGAAGCGACCACGGCCACGGCGATCCAGCTCGAACGGGGCCGACTGATCTCCACTGTCGATGCGACCGTTGCGATCGAAGACCTGGCGCTGGCCGTCCTCGAACACCACGACGACCTCATTGTGGGTCAGAGAACCACGGCGCATACGCAGGATAAAGCTATCCAGACGCTTGTCATAGCCGGTCAGATCGAGCGCGATGCGACCGCGGCGATCCGTCAACTGTGCCTTGCCGATGCCCGCCCAGCCGGCGCCGAGGTCGGCGAACCGCTCCTCGCGCGCCTTGTGGCCGAACACCTCGACGATCGCGGGACGGTTCGCGTCACGGGTGCCGTACGAGAGACGGATCTCCCGTATGAAGCGGCCGCGATCGTTGACATCCGCGAGTTCGAGAACCTCGGAATCCGTGCCCGCATCGATGCGCATCGGTGTGTCGAGGACCTCCTGCTGGCCGTTGCCGTAAACGACGGTCACGCTGCGCAGGCGGATCGGCGAGCGGCGAACGCGCAGGACGAGTTCGTCGAAACGACCTTCCTGGCGGCCGACCGAGATCACGTCGGCATCGCCGCGCTGGTCGACACGCTGGCGACCGAGCGATTGCCACTCGTTACCGAGGTCGGTGAAGCGCTCCTCGGGCGCCTTGTGGCCGAACACCTCGACGATCGCGGGACGATTGCCGTCGCGCGTGCCGTAGGAGAGACGGATCTCCCGGATGACACGCCCACGACCGTCCGTATCGGCCAGCTCGAAGATCTCGGAGTCGGCGCCGGCATCGATGCGAACCGGCGTGCTCACCTCCTCGCGCTCGCCATTGCCGTAGACGACCGTCACGCTGCGCAGACGGATCGGCGAGCGG